>NZ_JACDWU010000305.1:0-435 GCF_016464045.1 Pseudoalteromonas sp. bablab_jr011
AGTGGTGTGAGCCATTAAGCTAACCTGTACTAATTACCCGTGAGGCTTAACCATACAACGCCAAACGCGTTTTATGACAGCGTAACAGACAGAAGTTAGTATACTAAAGTAGATTTACGATTATCAGATTTCCGAATTTTATGTAGGGTGAACCGCAGCGCTTAATGCGAAATCAGTTCACCTTGCGCAAAGGACTCGTAAGCGCGATGCGCTTTGTCGAGAATCCTTTCCACGCATTTTGCTTGGTGACAATAGCGTTTTGGACCCACCTGACTCCATGCCGAACTCAGTAGTGAAACGAAACAGCGCCGATGATAGTGTGGCATTTGCCATGTGAAAGTAGGACATTGCCAGGCTCCTAATTAGAGAAACCCGATTCGAAAGAGTCGGGTTTTTTGTTGCCTGTAGAAAAATAAAACACCCAACCAAGACCCC
>NZ_JACDWU010000306.1:0-457 GCF_016464045.1 Pseudoalteromonas sp. bablab_jr011
AGTGGTGTGAGCCATTAAGCTAACCTGTACTAATTACCCGTGAGGCTTAACCATACAACGCCAAACGCGTTTTATGACAGCGTAACAGACAGAAGTTAGTATACTAAAGTAGATTTACGATTATCAGATTTCCGAATTTTAGTTAATTGCGAATGCGATTAACGACCAGAATATGCTTGGTGACAATAGCGTTTTGGACCCACCTGACTCCATGCCGAACTCAGTAGTGAAACGAAACAGCGCCGATGATAGTGTGGCATTTGCCATGTGAAAGTAGGACATCACCAGGCTCCTAATTAGAGAAACCCGATTCGAAAGAGTCGGGTTTTTTGTTGCCTGTAGAAAAATAAAATACCCAACCAAGACCCCTACGACCTATATCTTTGTAAGCATCGTGTGGCATTGACCATGTGAAAGTAGGACATCCTACTGCGTAGCGCACCATGGCTCCTAATTA
>NZ_JACDWU010000307.1:0-378 GCF_016464045.1 Pseudoalteromonas sp. bablab_jr011
AGTGCCGTATAATTTGAATTTTTTATAACAATTTCTTTTGGTGAGAAATTGGAGCGGCACACGAGGCTCGAACTCGTGACCTCAACCTTGGCAAGGTTGCGCTCTACCAACTGAGCTAGTGCCGCATTCAAATAGTCAGTATTTGTCCGTTGGTGCACAACCTAAAGGTTGCGGTAAAACGTTCTGGCAACTGAGCTAGTGCCGCATTCAAATAGTCAGTAATTTGTCCGTTGGTGCACAACCAAAGGTTGCGGTAAAACGTTCTGGCAACTGAGCTAGTGCCGTATAATTTGAATTTTTTATAACAATTTCTTTTGGTGAGAAATTGGAGCGGCACACGAGGCTCGAACTCGTGACCTCAACCTTGGCAAGGTTGCG
>NZ_JACDWU010000308.1:0-368 GCF_016464045.1 Pseudoalteromonas sp. bablab_jr011
AACAAGCACGCATTGCAGCAGAGAAGGCACAAGCCGAACGTGTAGAACAAGAACGCATTGCAGCAGAAAAGGCTGAAGCTGAACGTGTAGAACAAGAACGCGTTGCAGCAGAAAAAGCAGAGGCCGAACGTGTAGAGCAAGCACGTGTTGCAGCCGAGAAAGCTGAAGCCGAACGTGTAGAACAAGAACGCATTGCAGCAGAAAAAGCTGAAGCTGAACGTGTAGAGCAAGAACGTATTGCAGCAGAAAAAGCTGAAGCTGAACGTTTAGAACAGGAGCGCATTGCAGCAGAAAAAGCTGAAGCTGAACGTGTAGAACAGGAACGTATTGCAGCAGAACAAGCTGAAGCTGAGCGTATAGAACAAGCT
>NZ_JACDWU010000309.1:0-277 GCF_016464045.1 Pseudoalteromonas sp. bablab_jr011
AGCAATCGCATGCGTTTTCGTGCATTTGGTTCTTTTCGAGAAAGCGCTAAAAGTTGTTCAGATATGTTTGGGTTCAATGCTAATCACCAGTGATTTTATATAGCCTATATTAGATCAGATATTTAAGCGGAATGGTATAAGGAATCCATACATGTCAAAATTTAACTTAATTTGTATCGACTTGGCAAAAAATGTTTTTCAAGTCGGTCAATTTTTTCATCAAAAACTACAAAGTAATAAAGCGGTAAGCAGAAAAGAGCTACTGTCGATACTCACC
>NZ_JACDWU010000310.1:0-212 GCF_016464045.1 Pseudoalteromonas sp. bablab_jr011
AGTGAAATTCGCGTTAAAGACAACCCACAAAACCCAAACTACTGTCGTTATACATGGGAGCGTGTGGTGCACTTTATGGATTTAAGCAAACCATTAGTTGACTCACCTGAAATAGAGCCGTTTCGTCATTTAGACCCAGCAGCACGCGATTTTGATAAACAGAATAACCGCCCAGAAAAGTATTGGCGTTTAATGAGTTACAAACAAATGCA
>NZ_JACDWU010000311.1:0-283 GCF_016464045.1 Pseudoalteromonas sp. bablab_jr011
AGGAAAAGCCGTCTTCAAAATACCCGCCCCGCATACCAGTCAGGAGTGCGCTAAATGCGATCACACTCACCCCGACAACCGTAAATCACAAGAGCTATTTGTGTGCGGTAACTGTGGCAATACTGACAATGCAGATAACAACGCATCAAAGGTCATAAAGAAACGGGCAATTAACCTAATATTAGACACTGGAACGGTGTTGTCTGGCGATGGAGTTCTAATAACTCAAGCAGATAGTGGACGTGGAGGCAATCGTAAGACTAGCCGAGTCAAAAGCTCGACT
>NZ_JACDWU010000312.1:0-271 GCF_016464045.1 Pseudoalteromonas sp. bablab_jr011
AGCGTTGCCATAGCAGTTTCGCTCGCGCGGAGAAAATTGCGATACTGAGAAAAAATCGATCGCAACCATCTTAAATGGTTTCAAACTAAGAACATACCCAAGACAATTTATTAAAAATTAGTTTTCACACAGTCTGTGCCAAAAGCAGCTATTCAGATATAACTCGTTTCTGTCGGATAGACGACACCTGTTACCAAGTGTCGCCCTCCTAAGAACCGTACGTGCAACTTTCACTGCATACGGCTCAAGCCTTCACGAAGGCACCTAATTG
>NZ_JACDWU010000313.1:0-1060 GCF_016464045.1 Pseudoalteromonas sp. bablab_jr011
AGTAGCTGAGCCAACACTCTGACCAAGTCCACCAGCAACACCTTCAACTGCTTTTAAATCTAGCTGCCTCGCACCTATTTTATCGGCACTTATATCACCAAGTGACATTGAAATACTTTCATTTGCATTAGCCCCAACTTGGAAGGCTTTCGTACCAAATGAGCCATCAAGTAGTTTTTGTCCACCAAAAGAGGTTGTTTCGGCGATACGTGTTAACTCAGTTTGAAGAGCACTAACTTCTTTTTGTAGTGCTTGACGATCTGAATCGGAGTTTGAACCATTAGCTGATTGAAGAGCTAGCTCACGCATACGCTGAAGGATATTAGTTGATTCATTCATCGCACCTTCAGCTGTTTGTGCCATTGAAATACCATCATTGGCATTACGTTGTGCAACTGCTAGGCCATTTACCTGTGAAGTTAAACGGTTTGAAATTTGAAGACCTGCCGCATCATCTTTTGCGCTGTTAATACGCATACCTGATGCTAAACGCTCCATTGAGGTAGCTAGACCTTGACCTGATTTAGCCAAGTTACGTTGAGCGTTTAATGAAGATACATTTGTATTTACTGTTAAAGCCATGATAAAACTCCTGATTACTTTCGTAATATATCTGTGTTGATTTAACCAAGAACTTTCACAATTGTATGTTCAAGCTCCGTACTGGTTAAGTTAGCGGCAGGTGCAAATTATTCTTTAGGCTTTTTTTCAAAAAAATTGATATTTTTATTAATTTCCAATGTAAGTAATTAATAATATTAAAATTAATATTTATTCTTCTATATAATAAAAGATACAAAAAACGCACTCGATGAGTGCGTTTTAAAGTAAAAACTAATTTTAACCACCTAATAAACTAATAGCAGCTTGAGGTATTTGATTCGCTTGCGACAAGATTGACGTACCTGCTTGTTGCAAAATTTGGTTTTTCGTCATTTGCGCTGTTTCTGTTGCAAAATCAGTATCTTGAATACGGCTGCGTGATGCTGCTACGTTTTCAGAGATATTAGCAAGGTTACTGATTGTGTGACCAAAACGATTTTGAATCGCACCTAAGTCA
>NZ_JACDWU010000314.1:0-30520 GCF_016464045.1 Pseudoalteromonas sp. bablab_jr011
AAATGCGCGTGATTACAATCGCCAACTGGTTGAAGCGATGATCAAAGTGAAGGCGCTAAATAAGATCAACACCCTTGGTCTGCCTAAATATCAGTAAGTTAAGTGAGTTTATTAGAGAGCTGCATTTGATCAACAAGGCCGATGCGGTAAGAACTCCTAACCGCATCAAAAATGCCAAACTTGCAAAAGTCCCAATATGGGACTAACATCTGTTTATGAGAATTATCGCACTATCAACCTTAAAAACATTTTGGGAAGACAGCCCAGAATACATTGACACGAAAGAGCCAACTTTAGCGTGGTATAGGCATGCATTAAACGCTGATTGGGGATCACCGTCGAATGTGAAACAGGACTTTAGAAATGCCAGCATCCTCAAAGATGGGCGTGTCGTGTTTAACATTGCCGGTAATAAATACCGATTAGTCGTTTGGATCAATTATGCCTACAAGGTGGTTTACATACGGTTTATCGGCAGTCATGCACAATACGATCAAATTGATGTGCAAACGATTTAAAGCCAAGAGGTAGTAACAAGAGGTAAATATAATGGACATCAGACCTATTAAAACAGATGCCGACTACCGCGCGGCATTAAACGACATCGAAAACCTAATGATGGCGGAGCCTGATACCGTCGAAGGCGAAAAGCTGGACATTTTGGTTACGTTAGTTGAAGCCTACGAAGCAAAGCATTTCCCAATGGATTTGCCAGACCCTGTTGAGGCAATAAAGTTTGAGATGGAGCGCAAAGGCTTAACGGTTAAAGATCTTGAACCCATGATAGGTAAAAGCAATCGTGTTTATGAAATCCTAAACCATAAGCGATCACTCACGCTAAAAATGATTTGGAAGCTTCATGAAGGACTAGGTATTCCAGCAGAGTCGCTGATCAAGCCACCGCAAGTTCGCGCTTCATAGCGCTGCGAATCAAAATTAGTTTGTTATGAATGACGCTCGCTACTCAAACATTTCTGCTATTGATAACAGGCTAGCTGAGCTTGAAAACGAAAAGCAGCGGCTTCTCGCATTAAGAGAGGCTTTGCGTAGCGCTCAAAACGAACGTTCAGTACAGACATTCACGCCAGAACAAAAGGTCGCCCTATTCAGACAACGATTTCGTGGACGAGAGGATATCTTTGCCAATCGTTGGCAAAATCAACAGGGCCGCAGTGGCTATTCCGTAGCCTGTGATAATGAATGGGTAAACGGGGTTTGCAACAAACCCCGCATTAAATGCCAAGACTGTTCACACCGCAAGTTTAGCGAACTAAACGAGCGCATTATTTACAGGCACCTTGCCGGTCATCAAGTGGTGGGGCTGTATCCCTTACTGAAAGATAATACGTGCTATTTGTTGGCAGCCGATTTTGACAAAGGCTGTTGGCAAGAAGAAGTCAAAGCAATGTCTAAAGCGTGCCAAGAGTTTGATATTCCGCACGCGATAGAAATCTCGCGTTCTGGCAACGGAGCGCACTTATGGATCTTTTTTGAAACCAATATCCCAGCTAACCAAGCTCGGGCACTGGGTTTCGCTTTGCTTGATAAGGCCATGGAAATATTTCCAAATCTATCGTTTGACTCCTATGACAGGCTATTTCCTAACCAAGATGTCCTTCCTGAAGGAGGGTTTGGCAATCTCATTGCGCTACCACTTCAAAAGGAGGCTCGCCTTTCAGGCCGTAGCTGCTTTGTTGACAATGACCTGAATGCGATTGACGATCAATGGCAGTACCTTGCTGAGCTTAAAACGCTCACGCAATCGAGTATTGATCAACTCATAACAACCATTTCACCCAATACCCTATTACTGTCCGAACAAGGTCTAATAGACAACCGCCCTCCTTGGGAAATCACAGCCAAAGCCGCACCAATAAAATTAGAGTCTTTGCCGAAAACCGTGACCATTACCTTGGCCAACCATATCTACTTTTTGATGAGCGAGTTACCAGGGCCACTACTGGTAGGACTAAAGCGATTAGCTAGTTTTTCTAATCCTGTGTTTTTTAAAACACAAGCGTTGCGCTTTTCAACCCATGGCATTCCGAGGTTTATTTCCTGTGCTCGTATTGAAAACGGTTATCTAGCACTACCGCGAGGCTGTCTCGATGACGCGATTGCTTTGCTAAAAGAGCACAATATTTCGCCACTGTTTGACGATAAGCGTGAAATCGGCAGACCATTATTAAAACTTACCCCCGAGTTCACTTTGCGAAAGAACCAGCGAGACGCAGTGGCCGCAATATCTAAACATGACTTCGGTATTTTGCATGCGCCGACCGCATTTGGAAAAACGGTTACTGCCATCGGCATGATCGTAAAACGCAAAGTAAATACCCTAATACTGGTTCATAGCCGACAACTGCTTGAGCAGTGGCAAGAGCGATTACGCACGTTCCTACCAGAAGTAACCATTGGCATTATAGGCGGGGGTAAAAGAAAGCCGAGTGGCATTATCGACATTGCCACCTACCAAAGCTTGGTTAATAAAAAAGACAACTCCATCACGCCTCTCATCCAAGACTACGGCCACATTATTGTTGATGAATGCCACCATCTGTCTGCGCCAAGGTTTGAAATGGTACTCAACGAGGTAAGAGCAAAATATGTCTTAGGCCTAACAGCAACACCAGAGCGACAAGATGGCCATCAGAAGATCATTTTTATGGCGGCAGGGCCCATTCGCTATAAAGTGAAACAAAGCCTTGATGAGCAATTTACTCAAACCGTGATGATTCATCAGCTCTACGATATACCGCCAGCTGCGCTAATAAAAACAGATGAGCGCCCAAAAATAAGCGATGCCTACCGCTGGCTCGTCGATAACCAACAGCGCACGTCAAAAATCGTCTTAGACGCCTCTCAGTGTGTTCAAAATGGCGGACATCCGTTAGTCCTTACAGAGCGTAGAGAGCACGCAGAGTACATACACTCACGACTTACCGAGATGGGTATAAGCACTGTCGTACTCAAAGGCGCCATGAAAGCTGCGGAACGCAAGAACGCTGACAATCATCTTCAATCGGCTCAAGTTGTCGTCGCAACAGGAAAATATGTAGGCGAAGGATTTGACCTACCAAGACTGGATACGTTGTTTTTGGCTATGCCAATCGCATGGAAAGGTACATTGGCTCAATATGCCGGTCGTATTCATCGTGAATCGGAAGGCAAAACACAAGTCACCATTCACGACTATGTGGACTGCGCTCTCCCTATGCTGCAACGCATGTTTAAAAAACGCGAGAAAAGCTACAAGGCTATGGGGTACGCCCTTGAGTACATTGATGATAACAGTGACAAGCAACCTTCATTGAGGTTAGAAAACATCCCGTCACCAAATACCAAGCCAAAATAAACAGCAGCACTTCATTAAACACTTCCCCATGCCTTTATACCCATACGCCAAAACCACTATCCGTTTGGCTTTTGGATCGAAACGCCAAACAGGGAAATTTGCCCATTTACTGTTTGGCTTCTCGATTGAAATCCAACGCTGCTAAGCCTTGCCGGTACTGGATAAAAGCAAGGTTTGGCACTTTTTGTACCCTAAACCAACCTCGGCATTAAAGTACAAACCGTTTGATTTTTTAAACCCAGAATACAAACGATCGTTTGGCTTCTCGATTTTTTTGCACTAGCCAAATGCCGCCAAACAGCGCTGTATTGGACGATGTATTTCAAACAGTTAGCCGCGCACAGGTCATCATAAAAAACCGATTTGACTGGTTAGTTTGATGGCCATTTCTTTCATCTAATTCACCACCGCGTCTGCACCCGACCACTGAAAATAGACGGCATGAAAAACCAACAAGGTGATAAGTGACGTGTTATGGGCAAGTGCTAACGATTGGGATAGAGAATGGATACAGCAGGTGGTCGCTTTATTGGTTAGGCATGGCGCGTTTACCCTCTACCCAGCATTAAGCCAGTGCGATAATGCGGCCGAACGCTTAACCCGCTGGCTGACCTATCAGTTACCGCGCATTAAACAAGCGCACCCAGGCTGCCCAATTCACCAATGGCTGAATAGCATTGGCGCGCAAGTGATCGTAGAAAAATGGCAAAGCCCCGAGCAATGGCCAAACCTGTATTGGCTACCTTTACCTGAGGTTGATGGCCACGCGCAAGGCGGGTTGGTTTTGTTACCGGCACATTTTTTACCGGTATATATGAACAGCACAATACAAACCAGAACATTGAAAGCAAACACGCCCGCCAACGCCTGTATTTTTTGGTGCATTACGCCTTTATCTAAAACAGGAAAACGCACTACCCTGCACCCCACACAGCAAAACCGCGCTTTTTGCCTGCCCAGTTCGCCGGAGCAAATGGGTAAGTCATGTACGGGGTTATTACTGAGAGGTTTAAGAAAAGAAAGCCAAAAACGAAACGGCAACGTGATCAGTCACCAGATCAACCTAGCGCTGCTGCACCACCTTTGTGGGCCAGAGAATGATGTGTGGTTGGAAGCTAATTTTGGTGCCGTAACTGATTACGGTAGCAAAAATTAGAAGTCTTAAAAACGAGTAACCCCTCGCGGGGCGCTGATCTAACTGGTAGCGGGAGGGGTGTTGTTGATGCGATTTTAATATCAAAAGCGCCAAATAGCTCGATATTTTTTGATGTCGATTTTTAGTTACTGTTTGCTAAATTGCACAGTTGGTAAAACAACTCTTGGCAAGCGCAGTCGTTCACATTGAGTACTCAAGAACTCGCGCCAATAAGGCCAAACATGGTAGCTAGCATTTTTCAGTGCAAATTCATCAATCGCTGCCTGCTCTAGTTCTGCTGTGACTTGATATTCAGCAATAAAGTCAGCTTCAACAAAAGCTTTTATATCAGGATCACTATCTGCTTTAGGATCAACCCAACGAGTCCCCAAACGGATATAAATGCGTACCAGATGGCCATCGCCATCAATATCGATCAATTCACTTCGAAGAACAACATGCATTTGTTGCACTAACAACGCTTCAAGTTCCGTGGATTTTGGGTCAAAGTCTTCAACACACTTAGCTTGGCACGATTTAACGTATACATCCTGTATCACTAAAGCATCAATAGCCTGCTGTAACGATTTTGATACTTTTTTAACCATAACACGCCTCTAGTTCGAGTTCGTGTGATGCAACAATTCTCGTCTTTCGAGCAGTCGATGAGAAATCCACTACAGCTACATTTTTCCAGCTTGTCTGGATATTACGCTCAACACCCGCATTCAACATTAACTTATCTAAAGCAGCTGGCACTTCCGCCGCTAAACGGAGCAGTTTATCCATTGCGTCTGATTGCATCACATCGTCTGATTCGTACTTGGAAAAAGCAACAGGGCCACCACCAAACACTTTTGCAGCATCAGCCTGTTTTAAGCCCCAGCGTTTACGCAAGACCTGGAGTTCATTACCCGTTAACAAGCCTTGCACCTGCTTTTTAAAAGCAATCATTGCACGCTTGTTAAAGCGAGCTTCAGCAGTACCAGTCTGTTCACTGCCACAGCAATCACACACTGCATACTGGCTTTCAATTTGACCTTGTTGACCTAAATGCTCAACTGTAATCCTCTCAGTATGGAGAGTTAATTGGCCCATCTCACAAATTGGACAAATTTGAATATTCATCACATATCCTCAGCGCGATAAATGACAAGAAACCAGTAATAACAACTTACCTGTCTTGCCTATCGCAAATTTCACATAGTATTCGTAGCGCATTTCTTTATGCGCATACTCCACCCATTCATTTCTAAACAGCCGATAACTATCACATGCAGCCCAAGAAATAGACTTATCAGTTTGACCAACTATGCACCATTCTGATTTTAGGTAACTTCCTGAACTCAGAGCGGTACAAACTAGCTGTTTAACATCATCAATATCGTATCCCATTGACTGAACATCTTTTCTACAACGTTCAGTCAATAGCTTAGTGTTGTCACCAGCGGTTGCGAGCAATGCCCTAATCAACTCTGATGTATAAAGAGGCCCGTCTGCGATATAGATTCTGTCACTCCCTGCTTTACAAGGAGGCTGATCGTCAGTATAGGCGCTTAAATTTATCGCATTATTTACCATAATGGTAATTTAATCCAGTTAAAGTTAAATATTTCTTTCCGGTATGTATCGACGCCCTTGCACAAATCAATACGTAACTTGGTACCGCCATTAATATCCGCACCAGCCAAAACTCAGTGTTGTGCATGCTCTAAAAACACGTAGACGATTTTTATATTCCACTAATATGTCTTATGGGTGCTAATTAACCTCTCCTGGATTTTTTTGAATTCCATCAATGATCGCACTGGCTGTTTGTCTGCGAGCACCACCTTTACTCCCATCAACTCTTCTCGCAAGAGACTCTAGTGCCGTATTCACGATAAGCACCGGTGTATCAATATGCCCGTCGCCTTGTCTTGGGAACGTTGCATCGATGATGCCTGCAGAAAGTGGGGTCTCCATACTTCTTGGGACATTCCTGATTCTTACGGCCGTATCTCGTTTACTGAATTGTTCTTCCAATGCTCGAAGCATGACCGTAGCGTTGTCATCGAGCTTGCTGGTTTTGAGTTTGGAAGACATCAATGAACGAACAACCTGATTGTTCAATAGCACCTGAGCCTTTGCTTGAAGCAAGTTGTTCCTCTCTACATTTGCGATTTTGCTTTGGTTTCGGTGGGTGTCTTTAGCGAACTTATCTATCTGCGATTGAGCGCGTTGGATGCTAGTTTGGTCCTCGCAACTCTTCGCTTCAGCGGCAGCGAGAGTTTGTTTCACAGAGGTTGCCAGTTGCATTCGGTTGTTATGATCTACATACGCAACAGCTGCACATTCAATGTTACCTTGTTTTACGTGGATAACTTGGCAGACAGGCTCTTCAATTTGCTCCAATACGAAATTAAGCAACCGTTCAAAAACGGGCTCACCGTAGGTAGCGAAATAAACATGCGTGCCATCTGGTAGGCCAGTATCAAATAAAGACCTGTCGATAGTTAATACCGAACCATCAACGATCGATTCAATGCCATTTAAGGTGAGGTATTTTCCACAATCACTCAGCTTGCAGCCAATCTCTGCCAGGAATACTGACTCAATTAGGGTTTGCCAAATTTCAGTTAAATAAACCGGCAGAGGCTGTTTGCGGTATGTTTGGCTGAGCCTTACATACACATTAAACATTTCCTCCACAGGGACTTCCATAAGCTTATTATTAGCCTGTTGGATTTTGGCTCGGTCCATTGCAGCCTGTTCTACCTGTTTTTCGGTCATCGTCCCTTCGGCCAATTTCTGGAACTCTTCCGTAGTAACAGGGAGCATCGAGAATTGCTGTGTTCCCACCACAAGATTTGCGCTAGCCAAACGATTCAACAAGCGCTCATAGACAAATTGCTCTGCAGAGTCAGCAAAACATAGATTGAGAACAAAAATTTCTTTGTGAGTTTGCCCGATACGGTCAATACGACCAATACGCTGTTCAACCTTCATTGGGTTCCATGGCAAATCATAGTTAACCAGTAGATCAGAGGTTTGTAAGTTAAGACCTTCAGCGGCAGCGTCGGTACAGAGCAAAATATCGATATGGCCTTGAACAAATCGATGTTTGATCACGTCACGTTCTACACCCACCATTTGATTCTTATTTGGGTCGTAGTAATGCCCACCTTCACCTGAATAGGTTCCTATGAGTAGTTCGGGGAATTTGGCTTGTAGTCGCTCTCGGATATCATGAAGGGTGTCGAGAAAGCGGGTAAAAATTACGGTTTGCTTAATGCGCTTGCCCTCGATGCGGGGCTTGAGTGCGGTCAGTAACGCTCTAAACTTATTTGAGTCCTCATAGATATCAGCCAACTCACCTAGCAGTGAGTCGAGCATATCGCGTTCCCACCTTAGATCATCTTTGGTCCTGTTGTTGAGAAGCATTTCAACAGCGTCAATGTCATCGTCGCCACCGTCAATGAGTAACTCCTGAAGCTCCTCATTATCGGTAGGATCTGTACTGTATTTCAGCTGCTCAATGAGCGTTGCTTCAACCTTTGTTTTACGACGCGAAAGTGTCAGCTGTAACGCTTTAAGGCTGGATGCAAATCGTAGGCGCAAGAAGCTCAAATAGAAGCCTAGTGCCACCTGACCTGGCTCATTGAGCCCACTAGCCAGAAGCTGTTCTCTCAATCCTTCGCAATATTCACCGAGCAGGCCATCTACGCGAGCCTCTTTCTTGGTAAAGGTTATTCGTGGTGTTGGAATAACGGTTCTATCGGCTAGGTTTGCGCTGAGCTTGCCTTTCTGTCGATAAATTTTGAGCAAATCACGCGTATGGCGCTGCATCACTCGTGACAGTGGTGCTGCCGCAAATAATAGTCTCGCTAAGGCGGCGAGCTCATGTTGCATTGGGATCGTGCCACGATTTAACCATTGCTCCAGCGAGATCTTCGACATAGGATCAATGACTACGTCGTTGAGATATCGCCAGAGTTTCGGGTCCAGGTTTTCTATTGTGGTGACGGACTTACGAATAAAGTCCCATTCTTCCTGCTTTAGCTTTTCTCCAGAGGCAACGGCATTAACAAGGCGATAGTAAGCCAGCATCAAGGACGGGTCGTATTGAAATGCGCCAACGCGATTGGTTAGACGAATCAAGTCGCTCACTTCCACAGGGTCAAGCTGCATGGGTGTTGCAGTTGCTAAAAGCAAGGAGTGAGTGTTGCCACGCATGTGATCAGCAATAGTCTGATACAGCTGATTAAAACGAGGAAAGCCTCTCGTTCCACGTTGAGAGTTTTGCCGACGGGCATAGTGAGCCTCATCCACCAAGGCCATATCGAATTTATCCGCTTGATCCAGCAATCGGCGTCTTTCCTTTCTCGCCATCAAACCTGTCGATACGATCGTTAGATTTGGGCTATATAGACTGCCGATAGACTTTTTCTCTTCAAGAGGAAATATTGATTCACTTTGCGGTGACGGAGATGCTGTGACTCGGTCAAACCCAAGATAAAATTTAGTCGCCATTTCGCGTTGCCACTGCCGTGTCAAACTGGCTGGGGCTGCGATAAGGATTCTTTCTGCACGCTTGCTTAAGTACAGTGAGCGGAATGCCAGGCCTGCTTCAATGGTTTTACCCAATCCAACCTCGTCACACATCAGGTGCGATGCTGGAAAGTTTTCGATGATTCGTCGAGCAACCACTTCTTGATGGGGCCAAGGCTCAACTGGCGCTGTATACATGCCAACGTACTCACCATTAGGCATCAAAGGTGCGTATTTTAATGCGGTAAAACGTAACGCATCCTTGCTGGAAATCTTAGGTTGCTCAAGCTCTGCGGGCTGGTTGTCGATCTCTACTGGAACCGTGATGCTTTCAGAAAAACGCAGTAGCTTTTCACGCACAGCCGAAGGCAGGTCTTTAACTAAAAAAGCAGGATGGGTGTTATTCCACATTGCATCAAATGATTGCGCGGCGTCCGCAATTTTCGCACGTTCTTTTTTACCTTCCCAAGAGCAATCAACGTCGACATTCTCTGCATTACGCTTCAGCGCTGTTTCTGATTCGTTCCACGAACCACTGGCATAGAGGGTTTCGCCTTCATCATCGTAAGCCAGCGCCCATTTTTCATGCACGTAGCCATCTTCACTGGAATCCAGGCTGATCGCTTCACCGGTCTGGGCATGCTTCCTTAAGGCAACTTTTATCTCCAAGTGGCCATGGGCAACCATCCAAGAAAGTAACTCCACACCACGCTCAGCTTCTTCCGGCCATTGTTCTTTGCCGGTAAGTTCTTGATCAAGATGCGATTCAAGAATGGTGTGCTGGCCATTGATAATGGCTTGCACATCTTTAGGTGTCATATCGACGCCAGCAATCAGGCGCATTTTGCCATCGCGATTAACAAAAGAGGTCATGCCTCGACTGGCAAGAGCAAGCGACGATGAACGGAAGAAACCAGCTACCCGATCATAGCGAACAATACGTTGCAACAATGGCACATAAAATTCCCGCAGAATATCTACGGCAGGCTCTCCCGGCGCTCTCACCTGAGATGTTTTATAACTGTACTCCCAGGAAAAGTCCTTTAATGGCATTTATTCGCAGTCCTCATTATTTTTTACCTCATGGTCAAAACGATATTGACTGCTGAGCAGGTTAACCATCATTTGATTTCTTTGGGCAATATCACCTTTTTGCCACTGTTCTATTGTTGAAAGTGACACATCTTTGCCATTCGATTCAAAACTTAGGTTGTTCAAATACAAACCATTTTTGTAGCCAATATCGATTTTGTGGCCCGCAGCGGTGATTTCTGTTTTCGATTGTTTTCTGTCAAAACTTTGATTCGATAGGCGGGAGTTGTAACCACTTAATGTAAGGTTGCCCAGGCAATGAACGCTCTCATCTTGGATCTCTTTTGCTAAGCTGTTATCTCCACCTGCAATCATATCTACCCAATGAGCTGGAATGTTCTCACCTTGAGGGAATATGTGCTCTACAGTCCAAATATATTGCCCTTTGTTGTTTCTGGCCCAGAAGTCCGGCTTGTATTCGCGACTATGAGCCCGCTCATCCAGTTTTACTAATACATAGCGAGCCATCTGTTTGTTGTAATAGAACAAATTGTCACTCAATGCTGATTCGAATGATTCAAGTGAAGCTGGCTCTCCACGGCCTTTGCAGTAGACGCTAATAACAAAGTCGGGATCGATAGTTTGTTCTGCTTTTATTCTTGATTCACAGGCCTCAATAACATCAATTTGTAACTGATCAAGGTCTCGCGTGCTGGGGGTGTCGGTGATATTTCTTCGCACAAGATATTTCTGCAAAAAATGCACAACACTAAGTAAGGTGTCAGCACTAGCGAAGTGCTTTTCATCCAGAGTCATCAAGTACATCAGCAGGGTATTCGAAGGGACTGCGCCGATCCGGTTAAGGTCTACGAGAGCCAAACCTAGCGGGGTACTCTCATCTGGCTGAGTAATTGTTCCGTAGACTTTAGCTTTTGATACTAATTCATCGAAAATAAACTTGGCATTGCTTTCAATGATTTTCTCGTAAATAGCAATCAGAGTTGATGAAGTGGCTTTAGCAGTAAAAGACGGTTGGCCAATTTTCTCTCTATGCTTAAAGGCGTTATAGAACTGTCTTAAAAAACGATCCTCAACATCTTCAATGTCTTCCAGCATTTCTTGCCAAAGCTCATATGCGTCATCGATTGAAACGTCGTGTTGACGTTCCATTTCAGCCAGCATTTTGTTTTTGATGATGTCAACGGCTGTTAAAGGCACTCCTCGGTTGTTAAGGGTTTCAAAAAGTCGAAAGGCGTTAGCGTGAGAGTTGACAGAAATATGAACCAATTGCAGTTGGTTGATTTTGTCGGCCAAAAGCATTAATGCATCTATTGAATTTGGCAAACGATCTAAAAAATAGCGATAAGCTTTAGCCATTAGCCTGTTACCAAAATGGCTTGGGCACTTTACGGTTTCGACTAAAACACCAGAGGTTGAAAGTATGTACAAGTAGTCATCTAGATTATGATTTTGACTGGATGGTTGAACTCGCAATAATACAACACGTTTACCTGATTTAATTGCACCGCGTTGATCCGAGACGTCAGCTTTAACTTTTCTGATGAGTTGCAACCCAATACCTCGGCGTTTGGCCTTTATCTCATCAAGGTCATCTTCATCAAGATCATCATCATTTTCTGCTGTGTCTAGACAGAGGCTTAATTTTTGGTACAAGGCAGCAATCAACAAAGAGAGAGTAGTCATACGCTGTTGACCGTCGACTAATTCAAATACAAGGTCGTGCCCGGGTCTGCGTTGACTATTTTCGTCAATACAAATAATTGAACCAATGAAATGTCCAGCTTCATTTTCATCAATATCATCAAATAGCTGAGTCCAATTATTCTGTCGCCAACTATAGGCTCGCTGATATTTAGGCACATGGTAGTGTTCGTTGCCATTATCAGACTGAATGATCTTTGAAAATGTTTGTTCAGACGCTTGCATGTAGAGTTCCATGTTATGTTAACTGCGGCCTAACAATGTTAGGCCTCTCGGTTTACTGTCTTAAGCCAAACAGTAGTGCTCGGGCTTCGTTACGTGCTTCTGGCGTTTCGGCTTCCTCTCCCCAAACCTCAAGTAAGTCGAGAATGATGTTGTCATTGCCTTCACGCTGTTCATCTAAATAGGCGCGTGCTACTGGCACATCACCTTCGCGGAACTTCAATAACAAGCCATGCAGTACATCCCAATCTGATTGTGGTTTAGCAACCCGTCGAGCGCTGCGTTCTTGTGGTTTAGCCAAACGCAACTTGGAGCCTTTCTTCACCAGTGGTGCAGCGTAGCCTTTGTCCTCGGCAGCTTGACCAGCAACGGCAGTACGACCGCTGATCTCGGTGTTAATGCCCACCATACGGCCTTCGATACCGTAACCACCGGTGCGGGTTTCGAGGCTAATATTGAGTGAGCGTGACAGGTTTAATACTTCGGTAAAGGAAGCTTCGTTGTGGCCCCAAATCCCGTACATGGTGAGTGCCATGGCGGTTTCAGTATCCAAATCGTCAACGGAGATGTTGCCATCCGTAATCACTTTTATCTGGTGTTCTGCGACGACTCGGCTGGCTTCGTTCATGGCGCGAATAGGTGATACCTCTTCATCGCCATCCATTACCGGCCAATTTTCACTTAATACCTGCAGGGCGCGACCGTAACAGGCAATCATCTGGTCAACGGCGTTGAGTTTCAGTGGTCTAAATTCATCAAGGCCTGCTTCTACAGCAGAGCGAATTTGGTGTTGCACTCCGGTGCCGCCTAGGCCAGACCAAAAAGCAGCTTGTGTTTGCTCTTCTTGGCGTTTTCGGCAGGTGATAAATATTGAGCTTGCAGCGGCAGCTAAATTTAGTTGATGAGTTGAATAACCAAATTCAGACTCCACTGGGAATGATGCTGTTATTACCCAGCCTGCTTCAATTAAAGATCTAGTTAATGTCTCCCAAGCGTCTTGTGCCTTGTGGGTGAACATCAGCGTCATCACGCCATTATCTTTTACAACCCTGCGGCTTTCTTCAAAAATTTCCTGCATGAGCCTTTGATATTCGGCTTTTGCATTCTTGGCGGAACCATCTCTTGATGGATTTGCTACAGCCTCATCTCTTTTATTGGTTAATCGGATTGAAAAAATATCAGGGTACAGGTCTTTTAACGTTCGTTTTTGCCAAACGTAATAGAAATCCGATAGCTCTGCATACTGAACGTTGTCATAGTACGGAGGGTCCATACACACCAAATCTACTGATTTATCTTCAACCCCTTCGATATGAGCTGCGGTGCCATTCACGATTTGAAGAGGAGGCTTTCCTTGATATGTGCTATGTACACTTTCTAAAAGTCCACTTAATTCTTTATAGGCTTTAGCAGCTTGTTTCTGACCCCACCTAGCACCCGAATGAATCCCAACATAGTTCATTTCGCCATAAGTCCATTTGAGGGAGTAATCATGGCGACCAAAAGTCCCTGATACTATGCCGCGCTGAGTGATCCAGCGAGTTTGTCTGCTGTTATAGTCTACAATTTTGTCAACACCAAACTGCAGGTATGTAATGATGGCTTTTGCTTTGTCAAATCCATACCTATCGATAATCTCAGGTTTTAAGCTTTGAAGTGCCTCCATGATATGTAGGTGTGCCAAAAGCTGCCTACTATTGAACATGTCAGAAAACCTATTCATCCCATAACGGAGTGGTTCGCTAGTTTTAGAACCATCTGGCAACTTCTCTGTTGGGATTAAGCCCTTATCCTCAAAATACTCCCATTTATTCTGAAGTTCTTTGTTGGCTTTGTTATAAATATCGATATCTGATTTGGTCGGAGCTCGGAAATATCGTACTGTCTCAATTTTAGGGGTGCCTTTGAGCTCTCCAGTAGAATATATCTGCAATTCCCCTTTCTTATTGATTTTTGGTTGCGTCCGTGTGGCGACGACTACGTAGATAGTATCCTTCCATTCTCCGATTTCAGATTCGTTCCGGGCTTGCCTCTTTATTTCATCTCCTTCGATAGCCTGACTGCAATGAATACATTGCCCAATTCCTCTTTTGACTGTACCTGGCTCGGGATTCTCGCCATCAGGACCTAGCCCTTTTTGACACTGGTATGTTTCAAAATGATAAGGGGCATCGTTATTGCCTTTTTTCGGAATTGGCTTAACACCCCAAGCATCGCTATTTGCTTTAGATAGCCAGCAAGTATTTAGTAATGGTGTTTTATTAAGACAGCTTGGACATGTAACCTCCCGGCAGTATAAAAAATCTGCAATTTCTTCTTTCTTATAACTGCCAATATATTCGGGATAATTTTCAAGATGTTTGGAAAGCTTCTTAAATTCGCTATTTGGAATCTCCCCTGTGGCGTAGAAAGAACTGAGTTTAGGTTCAACGAGGTCAACAAGTTTTGATCCCCACTCAGTAATTTCATCCAAAAGGCTAATTCCGAAGCGCGAGGGAAAATCCAGAGTCGCATTTAGTATGGTTGTTGCTACTGGATTCAGTTCATTTGCAATTACCTTGTGACCTAGCCGTAAGGCTTCAAATGGAATAGAGCCACCACCAGAAGTGGGATCAAGAACAGTTAGTCCAGAAGGCTTTACTGGGTGATCATTTTGATATGCTCTGCTGTAGCCATAAAGATCATCATTGTCCCAATTGAGTTCGCCACCTAAGGCCTCTTTAACTTCTGGTAGTTTTTTAAACTCGATCCGCTCATTAGTGTGAGCAGGGTCACCCATTACTCGTCTAATGCTCAATACTTCACCGCTATGTAACTGCCCTAGATGTTGAGACTCTTGCTCCCATCGCAGTAATACCCGGTTGTTGGCAAGCTCGACCGAATGTTGCTTAAGCAGAGCAATGGTTTCCAAGTTCTTTGCTCTTCTGACAAGCTCTTTATCAAAAGCACGCAAGACAACAGCGTCCACCTTTAATGATTCGATAGCCCCTGATTTTTCAATCCGCTCCAGTAATTTTCCTGTGAGCACCCACTGGCCACCATTAAGCTCGACAACCTGCTTTTCGATACCAAGCTCTTTAACAAATGTCTCGACATTCGTTTCTTCAGGTAAAAGTGAACCAGCGATTGCCGCTCTACTAGGTGTTAGCGGGCGACGTGCCCACCAAACATGTAAGTAGTATATTGGCGGCAGCATATTACTTGCACCGCGCTCCCTAGCGGTTTCGGCACCTACCTGGTGGCAAGGAAAACCTGCCTCAATCAGTCGTCTATCGGTCATAATGTTTGATTACCTTAATTTGTTCAGCTGGCGGGTAATGCCAGCATCGTTGTTCGTTGTGCCGCATAGCATGGTGCGTAATCCGGCGACTGCCCAGCGGTTGGCATCGGCACCGTAGTGAGTGGTGCGGCCTAGCCAATAGGCAGCCTCCTCGCGACTAAATCGTTGTACTCGTCGGGCAAGTAGTTCAAGACGCTCAGGGTTGTGAAGTCGAGACTGCAATTTCACTATTAAGGCGATTTTTGCCCCGGCTTCATCATCTAAAGGCAGGTTATCTCTTAGCTTGAATCCTTCCTGGCTGATAAAGCGTTGCAGGTCTAAAGGCACGCCACCATCATCAACTACTTGCTCCAATATAGGCTTGAGGCGCGGCGAAAGTATTTTTAAATTTTCGCCATATAAGGTGCCGCGATCACGCAGGCTGCCGAGCTTTTTACCGCTCTCGGAGGTTTCTTTTTCAACGCGTTCTTTGATCACCAAAACCGTACCGGTGTGATCAGCAAGCTCAGTAAAGCGCAAGACAAAAGGCGCTCTTCGCCAGCGATTCTTTAAGGTCTTGTCGAAGAGCTCTTGTAACGTCAGTTTCTTTTTAGTCATCAGCTTGTTTTACCAAATCTAAAAATGCACAGTCTTCAGGTGCATTTTGAATGTCTATCATTGCCTGACTGTCGTCGCCGACTGTTGTTAAATCGGCGAGTACCTCAAACAATTCGCTTAATGCCTTCATGTCTTTGCTGGTGGCGTTGATTAGGTCAAGATTTAACTTGCCACCGCCTGGTAGTTGTAAATAAGCCAGGCGCAAAGTATCGGGCTCGGTTGTTGCTCCTCGGCTGTATAGGGAGCTGATCTTATTCAGCTGTTTATGCAGCGCTATAGCAAGTCCATGGCCTTGTTTTGTGTAGCGGGTATCTTCCGGTTGTACCCAGCCTTTCTCTGCTGCCGTTGCAGGCGTAACGAGCATGTCGTCTTCCTGCGTTTGATGGAACATGGCAGAAGATCCATAGATTAGGTTCGGGTTGTCTTCATCGCTTGGCTCACGTACTTCATAGGTATACACGCGACCGGTTTGCACGATGTTATCTACCGCTTGCAAGACAGTGCTGTTTTGCACGCTGCCATGCTTTTCTTGAACCTTTTCGATGACTTCTTTGACCTTGGTGCAAGGCTCTTCGGTCATCACTTGTTCAACCCATTGAGTCACTTGCTCTACCGCAGGTTCGGCTTCTGGGTTCCAGCCACGCTGTTTGGCGCCTTGCTCAGAAACCAACTTCCAGCCTTTTTCGGACAAGTTAACGTCTAGTGGAATACCACCGGTTTCGCGGCTGTGGAAGTGTTCTGGTTTGGTGGATTCGCTTGATTCCATGCGATACAGGCACCATTGGCCTTTCTCTACACCACTACGAATGATTTGTTCCAGTACGCGTTGATTATCCAAGATTGGCCAGCGACGGTTTTGATTAAACTGGTTGCGAATTTGCTCCAACGATGGGGTTTGGCTAATGCTGCCAAAGATGAGTTGGCCGAGTTGTAGCAGCATGGATTGTGTTGCGGCTGCTTCAGCGGTGATCAATTCACCTTCTTCTGTTAGGACGCGGCGAATCTCTTCGTCAACAGACATACCTCCCTCACCACCGGCCTGTTTAATACTTTTCTGAGCAACTTGACCCGAAGCGCCTGGGAATAAAATGGTGTCATAAGCCTGTGCAACTGACGTTTGCAATGCCAGCTCCCGCTCTTTAAGCTTGGCAGTAAAACCGCTGTCTTGCAGTTTTGTAGCTGACATGCCGTAGTCTTCAGGCTTGCTCTGTAATCGACGCATGGCGATAACTGTGCGTGCGACATCATTTAAACGGTCTTTGCGGTACTGGGATTTTTTGACTCGATCTTCGCTCCACGTATCGCCAGCGACTTGAACGGTTTCTGGCACCAGCATGAATACGTTGTTTTGCTCTAAACGGGGCTGGCCATTACCAGCTGTTGTGGTCATATCAGTTGGATCCACTTTGTTTGCATCAAGGCGAATAATCGCTAATACAGGACGGCCAGTTTTATCTGGTACATGCTCAGGGGCAGATACGTCTTGAGCTACTTGGAAGGTTGGGCTGTTGTGACTGACCACTTTACGTGCCACGACCGTGAGCTGCTCTTCAACATCATCGGGTTGAAGGCCTTGTTTAATCGTAGAAACGATACGTGCTTCGGTAGGGTCAGTATGCGCGTAGAAACGACCGTCTTTTGCACGCAAGTAATAGGCTTCGTTTGAAATAGCTTTTAGTGCTGCCTCAACCTGTGATGGCGGGATATTAGGCATCGCTACTTCAAGTAATGCATCGGCAAATGTAATGCCGAAGACATTAGAAGATAGACCTTCGCCACGGCCGATAAGGCTGTGCAGGAATACGGTTTTCCAAGTCCACTCGTAAAGCGGTAAACCTTGCGGGTGAGGGTTGTTGCGATCAAGGTTTTGCGCAACAGATACGCCCATTTCTAGATTACTTGAATCTGCGCCACCCACATCGGCATTGAGAACTGTTAATAGGTCATTCGCGCCGGTACGACCGATAAGCTCGTCTGCTAAGTCTGGGTTTGCCATGTTTAGATGGCTGGTATGTACCAAAGGAATTTCCATGCGCTTTTGCCAGATAGTGCGAATGGCCATGGCCAACACGCGCAAGACTCCTCGCGTGCCTTGGAAGCTTTCAGCAGAGGCAAGCTTGTTAGTGAGGTAGGCGATAAAGCTTGGGTGGAACGGGTAGTTCGCAACAATCGATTTGCTGTAATCGTCGCGGGTAGCTGTGTCTGGTAATTGCGAGCCACTGCGCTTGTACATTTCCATGTATGCTGTAGCGGTTGTAGAGGCATCTGCGTCATTAATCTTGGTGAACAAGCGGCGCGCCAATACCCGAGAAATTTCTGTGGGTCGAACAGGTACTGTGGTGGTTGCATCACGCTTTACTACACTCATAATGCTTTGGCTGGCTCGTTGCGCTAGCGCGGCAGCTTCTTCTTCATCAACATCACGTCCTAGTGTTGAAGATAGAACACCTTGCAGCATGCCGGTTTGACCTTGGAATGCATCACTTTGGCTGGCAAGCGTAAGTACAACACTGACACCGCTGTGAGTACGGGCATATCCGAGAAGGGCCATTAAAAACGCACTAATCTGTTCACCGCCTCCTACGTGAGCAGCTTCATAACGTGTTGCATATTGTGCCAGCTCGTCGAGCATGATCAATACTTTACGGCCTTCGAACATGCGCTCCAAAAAATATTGGCCTGGAAATGCCGCTGAGGTCACTTCTTTAATGTTGTCGTTGTAGAAGCTTTCGCCGCCAAGCTTAAGTGCCATCTCTCCCCAGAGGGTATAGGCCAATACTTTTTCACCGCTGGGGGCGATTACCGGCATTTCATCACAAGCAACAGCAACAACATCAATGCTACCAGCAGGCTGCAGAACTTCCGCTTCAACTACATCGGCAGCGGCCGATGCAATGTCGCTTCCGCGATGGCTGAGATGAGTTAGCGCGATCAAGGTGTGAGTTTTACCTCCACCAAATGCTGTTTCCAATCGGTGAATAGCTGGCTTGCTGTTATCACCATTAAGGCGACCCATTACATCCCGAACGACGCGACGTAAGCCTTCGGTCGGGAAAGTTGCTTCTCTGAAGAACGCTTCAGCATCGGTATAAATAGAATCAATTGCACTGCCTTTTCCTGAATATGCAGAAGCAACCTGACTGATTGACGCTGTGAAAATTTCTGGATTGAATGAACCTTGAATAATATCCTGACGTGGTTCACATGTATGAATGATTGACTGCATATTTACTTCCATCAAATTTAGTCTTGTAATTCTTGATAACCGGGAGCTATGGCTAAATTTTCAACACCATAAAGCGTTTGAGTATTTTTAAGCCATAACTGAAATTCTGGTCCCATTAAAGTGTGCTTTTTTGAGCAATCGACGTTCCAGCGTCTTAATACGTATCCAGCAACCGCTGCTCGTATTTGAACTCTAAGCACACCTGCTATCATGGCGTATTCTGCTTCAATTGTTTCAGGGTGCTTAAGGTTTGGGTGTGGCACGATGTGCATTTCAACCATGCGATTCCACTGAATATCCTCTTCTTTAGTCTCCCTAGTTTCTATAGGGGAACTTAAAAGCTTTGGCTTCTCTATGCGGTTTAAAACGAAATCTTTGAACTGTTTTGTTTTCCGATCAAAAGCTCTTACATGCCAACGAAGACCGTTATCTACAAGCGCAAAAGGGACGATATCGCGTTGGCTCAAGCCGCTAGAAAGCGAGCGATAATAAATGTTAAGAGCTTTGCTTTGATGGATTGCTTTAGTCACTTTGGCCAATACATCCAAATTCGGAAAATTAAGTTGAGTAGGGGTTTCAGAGGAAACTAAAGGTGTATTAACTGAGACATGATCATCACCCAGTCCGTAGCACAATGCAGCCAATGTTTGACTCGCTTGATGATTGAATAAAGGATTGAAAGTATCAGCCTCAATATACGCCTTAGCTTTTGTGTCGTAGATTAGATTTTTAGGTGCCAACTCTTTATATAAAGAAATATCTCGAGTTGCGGCGGCGGCTTTAATACCAAACCTGTTAACCAGATCATTTCTGTTGACGGTGCCTAAAAAACGTAGTTTGAAATCTATATGAAATAGTCTTTCTTGCTGCGCTTGGCTAATATCATCTAATAATTTGCTTTTAATCAAGGGTTAAGAACCTTTGTTATATAAAAAGTGGCCTGAACAATTGCTACCTGTTAATCACAGAAATCGCTTTTATCTCATTCTGCCAACAGAAAAATGTCTCTGTAAAATACAACTCAAATTTATTATGGATAATAATACAGATAGCAATTGGGTGTCAATTATACTCCATGTCATAATCAAAAAGATTATGACATTAACGATTTCATGGTCAAGTTAATTAATCATCCAAGATACTGCCTTTAACACAATACATGCGTGGGCGGGTGTTGTCGGGCAGGCTGACTTTGCGCTGTGGTCGGTTGCCATCGGGGATTAGGTAGCCTGCGGCCATCAGTGCTTTGGCGGCGCGATCTGGGCTGAGGCCTTCGGTGGCTTCACGCCAGCCGGTTGGGTAAAACAGGTAGAGGGTTTGTGGGCCGCTGGTATCTATCCAACCCGCGCGTTGGCGTACTTGGCTGCTGTAACCGGTTTGTTTGGGCGTAAAGCGGCTTTCGCCATGTTGCTCAATAAAACTGCGCACCTGGCGAATGGCTTGTTGATCTTCATTGGCGGCTACACCACCGCGGGCAAGTATCCATTGGTTAAGCTGGCTTAAACAGGCAGCTTCGACACTTTGAGCTGGCCAATCAAGTACTTTGACTTGAATGGCTAACAGGCCAGCGCTGGCCAGTAAGGCAAATTTTTCGGCGACTCGGCGCACTTGGCCGTCTGACTCGGGAGGTAAACTGGCTAAAAAGCGTTGGCGTACGTTTTGGAAAACGGGGCACACCTGCGCGCTGTGCTGCGTTAAATACCGTAACCAATCCAAGGCCAAGCTGCCGTAATGTTGGCGACTTTGTTGTTTTAGGTGATCGGATAAATCGGCGGCGTTCATGCCATGGCTCTGGTTAAACACGCCCATTTGCGCTCCGGCATCGGCACTGAGATCAATCACGCGCACTTGCTGCCCTGCTTTTACACGCTTGCCGATACTTGCCAGATGGCTTTCGAGCGTGACTTCGCCAGTGGATAAAAACACCAAACGCCAACGGGCGGGTAAGCGCATTTCACCGTATTTGCCTGCTCGTGTTTTACCCTGACCATTGGCAAGCATATAAGCGACATCGCCCGCCTCTTTTGGGTCAACTTCGCCCATTTCATCGAGCGCCAACAAGGCATCGTTATGCGCTAATGCTGTACCTTCTAAACCGTTAGCCGTGGCACGCCAACTGTGGCGCAGCTGATTAGGCTCGCCCCACACCGATAATGCCGGATACAGCGCCGCAGTTTTACCTGTACTGCTGGCACCGAAGAGGTGTAAACCAAAACCATCCACCCCGCACAAATGCAACAAAGGGGCAGCCAGTGCAGCGCAGACACCAACGATTAATAGCGGGTTATCCAGACAATAACGGCCAACGTGCTGCCGCCAACTGTCGCTACTGCCTTGTTGAATAAAGCCTTCTATCGGGTGCATGGTTTGCAGCACCATACGCGGGTTGTTGCTGCTGTGTTCACAGGGGTAAAAGGTGAGGCGCGGATGCACATAAGCGTGGTGATGCCAGCCAATGCAGTTCACGCTAATGGCCTTTTGCGTGGCCAGTTCGCCCATTTGTTGAATAAACAGCGAGAGCAACTGCCGCGCTTTGACACTGTTACTAAGCCGCATGCCTCGGCTGAGTAGGATTCGGCGGTACTCGCTCCCATCTCCGGCCAATAGTTCTGCGGGCATGGCCCAATAGCGATGGCGATTGTCATCGTCTAACCAGTGCAATAAATAGCCGTAGTTGTCTCCTTGCGGATCGCGGGTGCGGGCGGCCACTTGCAACCAAGAGCAGATTTTAACAGGGCTATCTTGCCCTGCTGGTTGCATCACCAGCCAGTTTTGCGCGTTATAGGCAAAACCAGCCGGTAATGTTGGCGCGTTGCTATGCATCTCACTGGCAGGTAACGGGTTTGATGCTGATGCTTTATCCACGGCCATAAGCAGCACCGATACGGCGGGTTTCAATCCACTGGTCGATATCGCTTTCTAACCAGCCCACGGCACGCGCACCAATACGAATGGATCGCGGAAATTCACCGTTGGCCATCAGGGCATAAATGGTGCTGCGGCCAAAGCCTGTTTTGGCCTTTACCTCGGGCAAGCGCAAAATCCGCTGCTGACGCGCTGGGTGTGTTGATGTGGTGGATGATTGTGTAGTTGGGTTCATCGTTTGCTTCCTCACTGATCTGTTAAGTTCAGTTAGGAGTTTGCCAGTACTAAACGGACGCAGTAGGCAGATAAATGCCCAGATCGTGCAGCTTTCTGAGGGTACAAGTAGCTACTTGCCCCAGTTTGTAGATAGTGCCCAAAACAATAAATGCTCTGTGGGCAGAGTTAGTGCGTGGCTAAGTGGCGTGAACTAAGGCTTTGCCCAAACTGCCCCAAAAGCCCAAGGGATGAGCGAAGTGTTAAAACACATGGAGTATGAGGCAAAGCATAAAGTGAAACTAAAACTTCTTTATCTGCTGAAAAATGAAAATATAGTTTCACTGACTCATTAAACGTTAAACGCTGATTGTTTCATGGCTTGCTCCGCTCGGCTGATCCCTAGCCGCTTAGCAACGGTTTGCCATTGCTTAACCGCCATTAATACTTCATCGTAAATTTGCGTGGCTTGGGTTTGCGAAAGTCTGAAGAAGTCTTTCACATCAAAGGCTAATTGGTAGTCTAAAGTGTTGTCTGCATCGGTAATATTCAGATGCAGGCCATGCTTACCCACTATCGGGTTTAAATCATAAGCAGGTGATAACTTCCAGCCATTCTTTGTTAATAAAAACCCATGGTTACGCAGGTGATCATCCGTGTTGGACACCGCAATATTAAACACGATTCGACGCCATAACTGAGCTAAATCGGCTGCGGTTTGTGCACCAGAATTGGAAATAAATTCAGCAATCTCTAAGTAGCTAGCACCTTGAGATTGTTCACCATCATAGTATTGAAGCTGTGTCATGGCCGATGAAAAATGCAGCCGCTTTTCACCGTCGCGGTCAAACCGTTTGGTTAAAAAGGTATGGTGCTGTGACGAAAATTGCTTGATCTCACTTGGAAACATGTGAACACCTGCCGCAAGAGCCAATTCATAACAGACCATCTCCCATGCGCCCACGTCATGGGTATCATTTAGATTGGGAAACTTGGCAATCCACAAGTGGCCTTGTTCATCTGTGACACAAGCCTTGGGCCTTGCACCACCTAATGATGAGCCTGGAGAAATCAGCATTTTCAACCAGCGGTAATACTCGTCACTGTCGATGTTATCGTCTTTTTCAATCTGCATTGCTGCGTGCTCTAGCTCTCGCAAAGAAGCCATTGGCGGCGCAGCAAACTCAGAGTTGTCGTCCAAAAAAGCATCCGAGCCTACTCGCTTAAATCGAATCCCCCCCATCCGATAAGAGTCATGTACGCCCAGCAGGTAATCCAATTCGTTTAATCGACTTGTTGCTCGAATACCTTTGCGCGCCTCAATCGCCGCACGCCGCTGCATTAAAATACGCCCCCATCTATCAGGCGATGAATCAAGAAATGCGCGAAAGTTTTTATCGGCTTCATCGTTATAGAGTTCACCGGAGTGAAGCGACAGGATGGGATCAATTTGCAAGCGATAGGCTGAGGTTAAAAATGCTTTATCGTAGGCAAAACTAAATACGCCACCTCGGCTTGAATCACTGTAAGCAAGCAGCCCAATTAGCAAAGGCGCTTCAATTGGCTGCCAGTCGGCATAGACTTCGACGATTTCACGGCTCATTTTGAACCTTCCAGCAATTTTATGTTTTGCAGCTTGATACCCACTTCATCATGAGCGGCCATTTCTGCAAAGTTGCTTTCCATGCCAAGAACAGCCATCACTTTTAAGTAAGTGCCTATGGCAACGCCCGGATCACCGGCGAAGACTTTATTCACGGTTTTATGATCAAAACCAGTACGTTCACACAGTAGCTTTTTTGTAAAACCACGTCGTTTCATCGCCAACAGCAAGTCTTCACCAAAATGCGTCAGGATTTTGCGCTGCTTTGGAAACAGTACATTGTGTAAGTCACGCTTAGCCATATCACCAACCAAAGGGACTATATTCCCACTATTTAACCGTTAATGGGAATATAGTCCAACTTTGAATCCCAAGCAACTCCAACAATTTACATATAGGACTATATTCCCACTTTACTCAATATAATTGGATTTATATCCCACCTTTAGGTTTAGCTTGCGCGTTGGCCAAGGCGATGAAATGGATCCCTGAATGCCAAAGGTTGCGGATTACACTTTTATGCGCATAAAAATGTAAAATTCCTCACTTTTCTGCGCGTAAAAGTGTAGACTGAGTTATACTACAGGCAGTTAACAGTCTTAATTGGCGGGAAATGACAATGCAGCGCAACTTACTAAACGCCCTAATAGCATGGAAAAATCAACCGGTGCGCAAGCCATTATTGATCGATGGTGCAAGACAAACAGGTAAAACCTATCTGCTACAAGAGTTATTTGGGAACACCTTTGCCAACATCCTTCGTATCGACTTCCTTGAAAACCCTGCTTACAAAGAAGCGTTCGATGGCTCTCTGTCACCTGACGAGCTAGTAATGAACATTGAGTTGTTAACCAACCAAGCGTTCAACCCAGAAACCGATCTGCTGATATTAGATGAAATTGGCGAATGTGAACGTGCCGTTACCTCACTAAAGTACTTTGCTGAAAAAGCACCGTCCTATTTTGTCGCTGCCAGCGGCTCGAATATTGGTTTGCTCAACACCTTCCCTGTGGGCAAGGTAGAACAATACAATTTACGACCACTGACCTTCCAAGAATTTATTTACGCATCCAACGAGCAAGCGCTGATCAAAGCATTTGATAGTCAAGCAAGCACACCGGCAGTACACACCAAATTGATGGACAAACTCACTGACTACTTTTTTACTGGTGGTATGCCGGAAGCCGTTTCTGCTTGGTATCAGTATAAGGATTCAAGCATTCTAGAGCGTGTTGAAAAAGTCACAAAAATTCATGCCGATTTAGTGGAAGGTTATCGCCGCGATTTTGGTAAGTACGCGGGCAAGGTCGACGCCACACTGATTGAATCGGTATTTAATAGCATTCCAGCCCAGCTATCACTTGTCAGCGATGAGTCGGTTAAACGCTTTAAATTTAAGCATGTGCATGAGCGTAAATCTCGTTATAGCGATTTTGAAACCGCGATCCATTGGCTTAACTGCTGCCGCTTAGCTTTGCCAAACTACCCTATTGAAGGATTGCCGAAATCTCCGTTAGCGGCCTATAAAAAAGAAAATATGGTGAAACTGTTTCTGTTTGATGTGGGCCTGCTTAATCATATGCTCGGCAGCAGTTATAAAGAAATTAAGCAACAAAACTATGAATACAAAGGTTATGTGGCTGAAAACTTTGTGCAACAAGAGCTCACTGCCATTGGCGTTGACCCAAGCTATTCATGGAATGACGCCCGCGCCGAAATCGAATTTATTTTGGCGACCGATGAAGGCGATATCGTCCCTGTGGAGGTCAAAAGTGGTAAACGTACAAGAGCAAAATCGTTGGCATCCTACGTTGAAAAATGTACTCCAAGTAAAACCTTTAAGTTAACGGGTACACAAGGCTCATCCGCATTAGAGCAAACCAATATCGTGATGCCTTTGTATTTCACGCAGTATTTACCACAGAGATGGTAAAAGCGCGTTGCTTAGACCCCGAGGACTACACAAAGTGACTTCATAGGTAACAATTTGTAGACCTTTGGTGGGCTTACAACCTTTCAACCAACCCTCAATCGGTTTTTTGCTAACGTCATTTGGCCAGCCTATCGCCTCATCGTTTAAAGCAAATCACTCAAGCGATTTAACAGTGCTTTACGGCTATTATTCGCCACAACAAAGCGCTTAAAGCGTTGTTCAAACGCCGCTTCATCAGCTTTGAACTGATAGGCCTCAAACAGCTGATGCAGATAGCGTGATGCCGCATCGTAACCACTGGCGCAAGTTCGATCCGCTTGCTCTTGTGATTGCTGCCAGTAGTGCTCACGTTGATTGTAGATATCAGTCAACGCTTTTTCTTTTTCCGCTTTTTCGATAGCTAATTTTTTTGCGAGTGCTGCGGCTTGCTCTTGCTGTAATTGACTTTGCGCTTGCTCAATAAAAGGAGAAATTACCTCGGGGGTTAACCAATACTGATAGATCTCGTCTGTGTTGACAGGTTCTTTTCGCGTCAGCGCTAAGGCTTGGTGTCGGGTTAGCTGGCCTTGCTCAAACAGCGTGCGTAAAAGCGTGTCTTTCTCTGCTTGCGAGAGATTATGGAACCACGAATCAAACTGAAATTGGGTTTGTTTGGCTAGGTGACTGGGTTGCTCCTTCAGCACCATGGCCAGAGCCTTAACTAATGCTAAGGGAATATCATACAGCGCTGCAAACGCCTGCTCCTCTTCACTGAAGTGCTCAAAATCGAATTGAATTAACGGCACTCGCTCAACGTCATCATTAAAATCAAACATTTTGAGCCACATAAAGTACACAAGGCGCCAATCCCCTTGCATTAACCCGCTGCGTAACCCAGCTAAATGCTGGAAAAATTGGTCGGCATGCTCATCGTCAAAATATTCGTCATACTCCTCAAGGGAAAAAATCAGCAACTGCCACTCATCGTTTTCGTGAATATGAAGTCCATCACTTGAAAAGCCAAGTAACGCATCTGGAAGCGTTCCTGCTGGTAGCTTGATGTATACATCGATTGAGCCCCAATCGGCATAGTAAAAACCGATATCAAAGTATTTTAACATCAGCTCAAAAGGCTCGGCCTTTAGATCACTGTAGGTGTAATACACCTGAAAGGACGTAGCGCTGATCTCGGCACGGCTTGAAATGGCCCTGAGTGCTTGACGTGCTTTAGCATCTAAATACCCATCCAGACGCTCAAATTTATAGTATTGATATTCGCTCACGATGACCTTGCTATCTATTTATGGTGAATTGAAAAGTTTGTTTTAACAAAATTGTTATAGAAAAAGCGCTTCATTTTCTTGTTTACGCTGCTCCAATGTCTTAGCAATCGCAGACACTGTTGTTTTACTGATCCCTTGTTGCTTGGCAAGATACGTAAATTGGCTGATGGCTTCTGCGACTTCTTCAATAACTTGCTTTGCATCATTCCAATTCGCAAAGCCAGCACTAGTAGCAAGTTTTTGCATCACCTTAAGCGATGGCGCTTTGCCATAACCGCCGAAAGCAGTGGCGTGTTCGTTGAATGGATGCGGGCTGTAGGTAACATCGTAAAAAGGGGCAGGATCCCATTGACCGTCATCCGCTTGCAAAAACGCCCAGTTTTTACTGTGGTCGTCTTGATTAGACGACAGCAGATTAAAAATGGCGCGGCGAAATTGCAGCTGTCCAGCCGCTGGCGATTTACACAACTGACGGCTGGCTTTAATTAAATCAATGTAATCTAAACTTGGCGTTCGAAAATCTGCATCCAGTAGCCCGCAAGCGCTGTGCATATGCAATCGACCTGCACTGCGCTTTCTGCCTAAGTCGGCCTGTTCAGTGACATAATCAAAACGCTTAAGCGCCAACCAAGCAGACGCACCGTTTGTAGGTGGTGCTTCAATGAGTTGCCATTGCGGCGGTTGACACTTAGCAAGTTCTGCTATTTGTAAATAAACCGCCTCACACAAACCTTCTTCATGGCCAAGTGCGAGATTTTTAGAGGTAAACTTCACCAGCCAAGCCTCATCTCCAAGCTGAGCGAAGGTTCGACAATGCTGAGTTTCCCCTGCAGGCATATAAATTTGTGCCTTAGGTCTGGCCCCACCCGAACTACCTCCGGCGACTAATGCGGCCAACACCTGTTGCGTATGCCCATCTAACTCATCGTGATTATCATCCATATAATCTGACATCGAAGAATCGAACAGCGTTTGTGCTTCTAAGCCTAACGTCGCTAAATCAATATCCACGTGCGTGGTGGCTGAAAACTCAGACACCGGTGAAAAAGACAATGCTCCCATGCCTTTATCACCGACAAAGGCCAGTCTATCCATCGCCGTTAATTGATTAGGCAGGATGCCCTTTTGCCGGAAAATACGATCTTGTAACAACATGCCCCAGCCATCGGGCAAACAATCTCCAAATACGCCATGTACACCTTGGTGTGGCTGCTTAGGTGCGACTTGAACTTGTGCGTTCGCATGCAAGGTAAAAGGAGATAAGTTGCCAAACTGCTGCAAATAGCTGTCTGCATACTGAAAAAAAACGCCTTGCCGATTCTGCGCCAAGACTCCAACAGATATCTGCTCACCTGAGCTTAGCGTACGAGTAACATTAAGCTTCTGAATCGGTTTAAAACTCATCTTTTAGCACCTCATCAATACTCGTGGGTATAGCAGCGCGTTCTTTGCTAGGTTGCGTGAGCTCGTACAAACGCCCAAGCGAGTCGAGGGTCTGCCATAGCAACAGCAATTGGCGAAATGAAATTTGCCCGGTCAGCTCAAATTTCTTAATGGTGGCCGCAGGTACGCAGCTTCGCTCAGCAAGCGCCGCTCGTGACAGCTTTGCCTGCTTTCGTAACTCACGTAAATAAGCCGCATAGGCGTGGCTTACATCGGTATCATCAAGTAAGGTAAATTTCATCCGCAAAGGCCAAATGGATACAGTCATATCCATTATAGCGAAATAAAACAGAAAGTGGATATTATTGTATCCATTATTAAATAAAGTGTTGAAAAAATTACTCGATAAAGCCCTTCAAAACTGCTATGTTTTAGCTCTAACAGCAGCATAAAAACGACACTGTTTTTCCATTGCTAACCACTAAGATTTAGTAAAAGCCATAGGCAAGTGGTGGGCAGTTTGGTGGGCAAACAGGCATTTTTGAACGGTTTATTTTCGGTAACTTATTGATTTTTTGAGGGTCTAGACCGCTACTCAATGAGCAAATTCACAATGTTGAATACTGGGCCAATCGTATTGTGCCTATTGGTAGTGATGTAAAAATTTCGTGGAATGGGGCTACCGACGCTACCCACAGTAACATTATGCTTGGTGCTCAATTAAGCGAACATATTGAAAATGCGAAACGCTTTATTGCTGTTAGAGACAGCTGGGCCGAGCGTCATTACTGTTCAATAACAATGCAGTTAACGTTCTTACGCAGCAACCTAGAAGAAATCCCTCAAATGGTTGACCTTGCTATTGCTCTGGGGTTTGACCGTATAAAGGGTCACCAGTTATGGGCGCACTTTGATGAAATTGCGACTGAAAACTTACGTAACGATATTGTGTTTGCAGAGCGTTGGAATCAGATAGTTAAGTACTGCCATGAGCGCGTTGAATCACACAATAAAACCGCAATCAGACCTTTTAAGCTAGATAATTTTTCTGAGCTACACCTAGATAATTTAGACGATATAGCACCGAATGGTCACTGCCCCTTTTTAGGTAAAGAGATTTGGATTGATCCATCGGGTCGTTTTAATGTGTGTTGTGCACCGGATCAAGAGCGTAAATCATTAGGGGAATTTGGCTCGGTTGCCGAGTCATCACTATCAGAATTAGCACAGAGTGAGCAGTATGTTGAGTTGGTGAATACATATCAAAATCACCCTTTGTGTAAGCAGTGCACTATGAGGCGCCCGTAATGAGCATATTAGCTAAACTCTATGTTTCAGATGATGGTAGATACCACACTTTTGCTGATGGCACTCCAGCTTACTCTGCACGTTTTGATGAAGTTTTATCTTTTCATGACATAGACAACGCCTACCAAGTTGCACCTGTTTGTTTAAATAGCCAAGCGTGGCATATAAACGAAACAGGCGAAGCAATTTACCCGCACAAATTTAATCGTACTTTTGGTTTTTACTGTGGCGTAGCCGCTGTAGTAGAAAACAATGATTGGTTTCATATCTTGCCAAGTGGCTTTGCGGCTTATGCGCAGCGCTATGCCTTTGTAGGTAATTATCAACAAAACATTGCTGTTGTATGTAATAAGGACGGTTTTTACTTTCATATAGATAAATTAGGCCAGCCCCTTTATGAAAATAAGTGGATTTACTGTGGCGATTTTAGAGAAGGTATTGCCGTTGCTCAGACTGAAAACGGACTGAGTACGCACATTGATAAGCAAGGTCGGTTTATTCATTCAAATTGGTTTTTAGACTTGGATGTTTTTCATAAGGGATTTGCAAGAGCCAAGAGCGATGATGGTTGGCATCACATTGATAAAAGTGGCAAACCTATTTATGCACAGCGCTACGCAAGTGTTGAACCGTTTTATAATGGGTTTTCGCGCGTTGAAACGCACTCCGGTGCACTGCAAATTATTAACGAGCAAGGCAATGTAATTAGAGAGCTTATACCATTCCGCTTAAATATCTGATCTAATATAGGCTATATAAAATCACTGGTGATTAGCATTGAACCCAAACATATCTGAACAACTTTTAGCGCTTTCTCGAAAAGAACCAAATGCACGAAAACGCATGCGATTGCT
>NZ_JACDWU010000315.1:0-13340 GCF_016464045.1 Pseudoalteromonas sp. bablab_jr011
AAATGCGCGTGATTACAATCGCCAACTGGTTGAAGCGATGATCAAAGTGAAGGCGCTAAATAAGATCAACACCCTTGGTCTGCCTAAATATCAGTAAGTTAAGTGAGTTTATTAGAGAGCTGCATTTGATCAACAAGGCCCCGCCTATTACCCCACGATTTATATTTGCAAACCCTTCTTGCAACCAGTGATCAAATGAAACTGATTCGCGTGAAGAGATATTCAATTTAACAAAATCAGGCCTCACAGGTGTTTTGCCCATATACCCGAAGGCAAACTGCTGGACCAGCATTGGCTGCTTTTTCTTGGTAAATAAATTAAACATACCCGCCCCTACTGAACCAATGCTCTACTAGCTTGAGCAAGCTGAGGTTTGGGGGCAAACAATGAACTTGGTAGCGCAAATGAGGTCAGCATATATTTTGAAAAAATACCGCTATTTCGACCTGATTTTAATGAGAATTGAACCGTTAAGCTTTGCTCTGATTTATCCACCAGTTCCCAAGTTGCTAAAAACTCAGTCCCTTTAATCCATTTCACATTGGCTTCGTTAAGCACTTTTAGTAATGCCCAAGGGCCATCTTGTTCTATTGTTAGTCTACGACCCGTATTATCTAGGCCATATAAAATCGCTTTTTCTGCTGCACCGCGGCCAGGCCAAGAAAAGTTTCGCCATTCTTCTGGCTCATTACGATAACGATAACCTTGTTCTGAAAAACCCAAATATGTCTCACGAATACCTTTTTGTGGCACAGGCATCATTTGGAAATTAAACCCAGCAGCGTCTACGCCATTTAAAAATAAAGATCGTGTTACTTTATTTGCTTTTGTAATGCCATCGAGTAGTTCTTGACTAAAGCCAATACCAACGCCATTCCATTGTTTTTCTTCCCATACCCCACGGCGTACCTTCATAAATGGTTTTAATTGGCTATTAATGAAATTCCAAAGTACCCCTGTTTCACTGTTTAAAAACTCAGAGACATCGGCAATTGCAGCATCTGGCCCAGTTAAATTAAATGGGTATTTTCCAGCAATACTGTTGCTGTACATTGTATAAACCTGATTTTCCCACTCTTCGTTTAACTGACTGCGGGCTTTAGCCATAATGCTCGAAATACCAGACTGCAGGGGGGCTTTAAATAGTGTATCGAGGGTATCTTTAGTTTCTGGATCGAGAGCTCGTGTTTGACTTTCAATGATGATCCAAGATGATTGCAGCGCATTTTCTTGGCTATTACCCGATAATAAATCTTGAACAAACACCATCGCTTGTGCATCGTCTTCATTGCTTGCTGCCATGGATTTAATATCAGAATGAATACTACTTAGTGAGCTAATATACTGCCCAATGTAATCTGACATAGCTTTGTCTTCATCGTGTTGTGAGAATCGACGTAAGTCAGCAAAACGTGTTTCAAGTTCTGGTGCTCTTACAGTGTTCACTTGCGCAAAATCAGGACGTTCAGTAACTTGCTTAGCTAGCTTGCCTTTTGCTACTTTTTTAGTTGCACTATCTGTTGCACCAGAAAGTAACGTTGCAATTTTTTCGTTATTTTTGGTGACCGCAGATGGCTTATCAGCAACAACAATGTTGTTTTTCAATAATGTCATTAAATCTATAAAGGGACCATCTGAAGAGGAAAGACGAGCAAAGTTAATACTTGCATCATTTAAGTCTTTAAAAACAGGTACTTTGATACTCTTTAAGAACGTAAACCACGTATTAGCATAATCTTTAAAATAATATGTACGTATTGCTTTTGCTAATGCATCTGCCTGCGCTTCATCAACCGCATTTTGGCCACTTTCGTTGCTAGTGCCCATGACCCAATCACCAGAGAAAACGAGACGAGATATCCTCTGAATTTCTGGATAAACGTATTCTTGCCAACCTGCATTTGTATACACATAAGGAACACTAAAATCACTTCTAAGCACATCACGATTTTTAGCTGCCATGAACTGTTTAAGCTGAATCGCTTTTTTACGCTCAGCAAAGCTACTAATAATTTGCTGGTACAGAGGCTCTGCTTCTGGTTGAGTATTTAGGCTATTACGCGCATTTAGCACTGCCGTTTCGTTGTTTTGCCAAAATAGGATTTGACCTGGGTTTTCTATATCAGTACTAATATTGGCTAAATATAAATCAACTAATGCACTTAGTTGTGTTGTGATAGGTGAGTCAGTTTGTGCTTCAATATCAATGTTAAAATGCTGGCTAATAAAGGCGAGCAACTGCTCTTTAGCGAACTCATTATCTTTGTGTTCAGGGTAAGCACTGAGCATTAGGTGCAGTTTTAAAGCGTCATAATATGCTTGACGGCTCGCTGCTCTTGCATCTGCATCATCAGCTGACCAAATATTTTCAAATTCTTTAAGCTTTGCTAGTGTTTGCTTTTCTGCAGGAAAAGTAATCAACTGATTCAATTGATTAAATAAAACTTTTGCAACACTATCGAGCGTTTCGTCACCTTCGTAAATCCCAAAAATAAAATACCATGGCAACTGCTTTTCATAGTTTTTAAGTGATTGGTAATGCTCAAATAAATCTAGTGTTGCAGCTAGTTTTTGCTCATCTTTCGCTTTATTTACATTCGCTTCAACAATCGCTTTAACATGCACTTCCCCTTGGTTAAGCAACAATTGGTTGCTGGTATAAGAAGTGATTAATAATGCTGTAACCGCCGCGATACTTGCCAAGCCCGACGTTACTGTTAAACCTTTTAACCAACGGCCAACCAAGCGTTTTTTACGATTACCACGGGTTAAGTCTTGCAGTTTAAAAATTACATCATTAAATACACGATTGATAAAATAACTTTGCGTAATGCTTTCCTGTTTTTGTTCAACGACAACAACACCAAATTGGTCACGTACACCATTGGTTACGCGCTCAATCGGAGTACCCTCTTGCGTGCCTGAAGTAAAGTACACGCCAGCGAACCAAGGAACCTCTTGGTACGGATTTGCTTTAAATAACAAATTAACAAACTCAGTTAACTTTGTTGATGCAGATTTGAACTGGTTTGGAAAATCTAAAATTAACTGTTTACGGTGCTCATTACGCTCACGAGCCACTTTACTTAAACGCTGTTCGCAAAGTCGCTGATACAACTCTTCCATACGAACTTCGAACATTTCAGCAGGATCATTTTGCTGATCTTCACTTATATCTAGTAAATAGGCACCAAAAACTTGTTCGCGTTCTTTTTCGGTTAAATCATTAAAAAATGGCTCAAAACCGCTTATCAGATCGGTTTTTGTAAAGGTAATATAAACCGGAAAAATAACCCCTAATTGCGTGATCAGTTCTTCAATACGTTCTCGAACCAACTTTACATGCTGACGAATTTCTTCGCTGTCAGAGGTTAAAACATCTGCAACACTAATAGCGACCATCACACCATTGATTGGTAACTTGGGACGGTATTTCTTTAGTAAGCTTAAAAACGATAACCATTCTTTGTTTTCTGATTGCTCGGTGGTATAACGCCCTGCCGTGTCAATCAAAATAGCTTGATCAGAAAACCACCAGTCACAGTTACGTGTACCACCAAAACCTTGGATATGAAGTTCATTTGAGTTTGAATAAGGAAAATGCAGACCAGAATTAGCGAATAATGTACTTTTACCCGTTGCAGATGGACCAATGATCATATACCAAGGAAGTGCATACAAAGCCGTATTACCGCGATAACCGGCACCAAGATGGGATGCTTTCAATGAACTTAATGCTTCTTGCATTTTTTCTTTAATTTCATCTAGTTCAGCACTCGAGCCCGCATTATGGCTTGCTAGTTCTGATGCTAATTTATCACCCGAGCGTTTGGTCCATAACCAACGAATGAATATAAACACAATAAAAACGGCTGTTACAGCGGCCATTGCAAAAAGTTTTTTATCCGTTGTGTCTAAGCCAACGATACGGCCAGCAAACCAAACTATACTTAAAACAGCAATCAACCCAATTAACTGACCGGTCGCTCTTGATGACACTAAGCCCAGTAAAAAGTGCACTAGGCCACTTTTATTCACTCTTCCTTGCATTACTTTTGTCCTATCGAGTCTCGTTGGTTTTGTTCAATTGAGTAAGTACTTCAACTTGGTTGTCTATTCGTTGAGTGCTTTGTGTTGCCTGCTTGTTAATTACAAAATGAAAGCCAGCAAAAAGCGAAACGATTGACGCGAGGCATATAGATACAATCACCCAGTAAGGTATATTTCGGCCAACTTTCATGGCGAACCCTTCAAGAGGGACGCCATTATCAGATAATTGACCACGTGGAGTGCCTCGCACATCTTCAATTTGCGCACGTATATCAACAATTAAAGCCTTAAGCTGTTCAATACCTCTAACTTTATAGATGCCTTCAAAACCAAGCTGTAAACAGATGTAGTAAACTTCCAGAGCAGGAAATTTGGGCTCACCGCCAGTGCGAAGTTTTGCTAGTCGCTCGAAAAACTCTTCACCCGCTCTATTGTTGCCAAAAAACTCAAGTTGCAGAGGCCTAGACATCCACTCCATTCTAAAATGCGCTCCTGAGCTCATTACAAACTCATCACACATTGCTGTGAGTGCAAATTTAACTTCTTGCATAACGCTGGTTGTCACTTGTTGCGTATAGCAATTACGTTCAAATTCATCAAAGCTCGTTAATAATTGTTCTCGAAAATCATCTAGTTCAAGATCTGTTGATTGTTTTAGTTTTAAGGGAGCGAGTGCATTTACAACTGGAGAAATGCAGGCAATTAAATCAAGTTCTGTATTTTGTTCTTGCATAGCCAATCTACCTTCCTAATGTCTTGCCACAGTCACAATTTCAATTTGTGCAGCCTGTAAACCAAATGGAATAAATAAACTGAGTGATTGTTCTTCAACAATTTGCTGCCAAATATAGCCATGTGCTTCTAATCGAAAATATTCATAGCCACTTTTGATTGCTAACTTATTAGGTGGTCGCTGACAATGAGTTAATTGCACACCCGCTAATGCTGAGGCGATCATTATTTCGAGTTTTTCACTCGCACCAACTTTGACCTGATCGCTAAAGGTATCAATCCATTTCGTATCTTCTGATTCAAAGTAAACAGCTAAGTAGAAGTCATTATTATCAAAAATAGCAGAATCAATAGTGGCAACTTGATAAATCGCATTCGACACTTTTTCAAGTTTAAGTCCTGACATCTTTTTAGGAACAACTCCTTCAAGTAGCTTACTAAGTAAGGTGTCTAGGGTGCCGAAAACATGCGTCAACTGCTTATGTTGGTAAGGGGGGATCTGGCTAACTAAGTCACTGTGCTCAAACATTGATACAGAACTAATCAGATCAACAAGTTCACAATATAACCGCTCAGGGTGAACGAGTTGCAAGCTTTTCAAATGATCTAAACGCTTTGCCGAAGGAGCCATTGCATTTAACAGTAAAAAGCTATTCATTTCGTTTGGACCAAAGTCAGTTACTGAACCAAAGTTTTTTCTTCGGCTTAGTAACACATTCACTTTAGCATTGACTAGGTTTGCTGTGCGATTAAGCAGCTCTGTTAAGTAAAATGATGCCTGTATCGTTAATAATGGCGGAACAAATTCTTTACTGACTCTAAATGAACCATCTTCAGCACGAACAACTTTTATGCAAGCCAGCGTATCAAAATAGGTTTTTATATCTTGATCTGTCAGCAAAATATAATTGGGCTGTGCAATTAACACTTCTCGATTTCTGGCCGCATCATGATGATCACTAAACTCAATATAGTCGGCTTGATAAGCACTTAATTGCCCGCTTGCTGAATAACCTTCAATATCGCTTACAACTTTATTAGCCGCGATAGCTAAATACACCGTCACGTCATCTGCATTTGATGCGAGCTCAAGTTTTAACTCATCATGATGTTGGCGATCGAATTCAAGCAAACGGCCATTTTCTAATATAGCTTTAAAGCTAATTACTTTTAGAATGCCCCGCGCGAGTGCTGACTCATCAATAGTGAGGTGGTGCAAACCAAAAGCCAAAGGCGAAATTAAGCTTTGCCTAACAATCTGATTTTGCTCATGGTAATCATCAAAAAGCTGGAAATGTTGCTGTGCAAGCAGCACACCTTCAGCCCATACAGGTTTCATTGGACCTTTAACATTCATTATTCAGCCTCATCGACATCTGGTAGCTGAACTTCGTTATTGGTAATCAGAACATCAAGCGATGTTGATAGTTTTACTGGACCATCGCCGAGTGGGTAAAATGTTTTCCATTTATCTCCTTGGCGATCTCTAAACAAGGCAACAATAGCCACAAAACGTGCATTTTCAGCTTGCTCAAATTCTATTTTTGTTTGCTCTGCTGGGTTGATTGTTTTTTCTTCAACCGTGATTAAAGTATTTGATAATACTGACTTATCTGATTTCCATAAATCTTCAAAAGTTGCAGTTTTAAAACTTTGAATATCTGATAGCTGGTACACCCTTAGCACCACAGGTAATGCTTCATCAAATTGATTTAAATTAAGATTGTCTGTTGCTGTGATATCAAGTTTTACATTCGTACTCATACACGCAGTCAAAGACATAAGCAAAGTAATTAGCACTGCTTTTTTAATTGCAAAACGCATTCAAAACCTCATAGATTTATTAGATTAATTAGTTTTTACAAAGAATTTCTTCGTAAACAGGACATATCACTCGATTAAATCGCACTGATGCGCAATCGGACCATTTACGACTATTGAAAAATTTTGGAAAAATTCCAGCTTGCTTATTTTCTTGATTATCAACAGCTAGAGACTTAATGACCACATCATCGACAGAAGATATTATTTTTGTATTTAGAACAATTAATTCATCAATATACTTGATGATATTTTCTTTAATTAAAATTATTTTACCGTCATTTCTTGGTGGATTATTTATAAAAAAGAAATAATGATCGATAACCGACTCTGAAAATACGCGATGCGCTGGGATACCGGTCTGATCAAGTAAGGAAGAGATACTTTTAGTGAGAGACCAAGCCAATACATAAAAGCTATTAACTTGATTTATAAATAATTTTTTATCCATAAAATCATCCTTGATTAACCAGAAAAACACATAATCTGCGTTTCACAATTGGGTTCACTCGTCCTTAAATCGGGGGCATAATACAAAGATCACTTTTAAAATGTCAACTCAATATAGCTTAAAAATAAAACTAATTTACAATAAATATAAAAACCAATAAAAAAGCATTAATTTAAATAAACTTTCAATAATATTGAAAATTAATAAAAACGTATTACATAAACAACCAGGAATTATCAACATACTGGTGACGAAAAAATTTCGATTACAATTATTCTATTGAACATTTATTAATAAATGTGTATTTTCATTTTTCGCTAATGGATTGAGTTAAAAAAGGACAAGGAAATGTCTCACTCGCGACTATTAATTGATGTAAATAACATTACACTCAATGTCACTCAAGTGAATGGATTTGAGCAACTAAATCAAGGATTTGAATTTACATTAATTGGCGATTCCAGCCATGACATTCTCCTCGAAAACTTACTTTTACAAAGTGCATTAATTACATTTGTAAATAAAGACGATTACTTCCGCCATCAATCTGGGATAATTTATGAATGCGAAAAAGTAGGTACATTTAAAAACAAATATCGATATAAAATAATAATTAAAGACAGACTAAGCACATTAAGAAACATCACAAACAGTAAGGTTTTTATTAGCGTTAATTTAAAAGACGTTATTTTTTATTTAGCCAGCCAAGCAGGATATTCACAAGGGCAAATTGATTTACGTGTAAGCACATCGTTACCAGATCTTCCACAATGTGTACAAGCGATGGAAACAAACTGGCATTTTCTACAACGTTTACTAGCCCAATTCGGTTTGTTTATTTGGTTTGAAACCAAAAACAACACTGAACTGTTAGTAATCAGTGATAGCAATTTAAACAGCCCATACTTACAACGCGGTGTCGTGACAGTCAAAAACACAGCAGGTATGAATAACGATGATAATACCGCATATATCGGTTTTTTTAACAGCCAAGTACATCATTCAATTTACAATGATCGCACTGACTGCGTGGCTCATGGCCAATATTTAAAGGTCGCAAGTAACAGTCAATCTTACTTTGAACCCTGCGCAACAACACCTGCAGCGGCTTCACTTCAAGCTCAAAACATTAGTAACGCTTTAGCTTCACTCAACAAAGTAATACACCTTGTAGGCAATGTATGCGATCTCTATGCTGGTAGTTCTATTGCAATTGACGACCAAACAGGTACAGGCAGTAGTGCTGATTTAATGTGTATTGGCGTGTATCACACAAGTGAACAACCCAGTGACGAAAGTACCCATCAAGGCTTAACGCGCTATAGCTGCAAAGCAGAATTTATCGAACGCGGTACGCCATTTAAAGCAAAACCGTTGCCGCACCAAGCTAAACCTATGGCATTCCCAGCCACAGTAGAATCTCTAACTACATCAAGTTTTATTGATGATATGGGTTGCTACCGTGTGCGAACTGATTTCGACACAATAGCAAGGCCTGTTACTCAATCGAGCAAAGCAATTCAGCAACTTGCTTTATACGCATGTCAAAACCAACCTCAGGCCACTGGCTGGCACTTCCCACTAGTTGGTGGTTCTGAGGTACTTATTGGCTGCATAAATAACGACCCAAATAATACGTTTTTAATGGGGTTTGCGATGAATGAATCGCAACCAAGCGTTGTTACAGCGGCAAATTATTCACAAAACAGACTTGTGAGTGCAGCGCAAAACGAACTGCAGTTTGATGATGACAAACAAGAACCAAAAGTAATTTTACAAACATTAGGCGGTGAGCACTATGTTGAACTCAATGCTAAAAAATCAGGCCGCCAATTTATAGAGTGGATAAGCCAGCTAGGCACCATTAACTTACATGCTGGCAAAGACCTCTGCCTCACAACTGAGAACGACAACATTCAATTTGTGATTAAAAATAATCAGTTTATTGATGTAAAAAATAATGTTTCGCTTAGCACTCAAAACCGCGATATCAGTATGCAAAGTGCTGGTAGCCAAACCTGGCAAGGAAAAAACACCCTCATTGAATCTCACCAAGCTCTGTCGATGGTAAGTGGTCGCGCAATTAAAGCCTTTGCGCAAAGCGACATTCAGCTTAAAACCAGCTCAAGCGATTTAACTCTTTCGGCCCCCAATGGCTCTACATTTTTACAAACAAATAAGTCAATCACGATTACTGGCTCAGGCCGTGGTGATTTAATCCTGCATAACGAAGGCGGCGAAATTAAACTCGACAGTCAAGGAAATGTTGAGATTATTGCCACCAACATACTCACCCTCGATGGCACCTTTATAAATTTTGATGGCCCCGTTGATTACGATATTGAAAGGCCAAGTACAGCGAGTGCACAAAGCCTTAATGTGAGTCGTGCGCCTGCTATTTCATCGTTTGATTTGGCTGATAGCTCACTCGATTCTACTACGCTATGCACACTAGACTTAAGCTATTGCTACCTAGATGGCAGTGCTGAAGACAATATTCGTTACTCGCTTATCGATAGCCTTGGCCATGAACACACAGGCTCACTCAGTAATGGCAAGGCGCAACTGGCCAACGTGCCGCAAGGTCAAAGTCAGGTTCGTTTTATTGCTTCATCTGACGATGACGAACAGCGTTTAGTTGCACTGCGTAATGAGTTTAAGCAGACCCTAGAAGCAATGCTAAATGAAGTTCGTCAAAAAGCGGCCATTGAAGATGCCTTGTTTGAACAAGAAAGCCTATTTCACCAATACATGATAGAGCTCGGTGCAAATGCTACTGGTTTTTATCAAGGTGCAAAATCACTTATTGAGGGCGTAGCGGACCTGATTGTACTCGGTATTGATATTAATATAAGTGTGTACTCTGCTTGCTTTAGAATTATAGAAGCCATTGCTCGCGGTGATAAAGAAGCCGTTAAATATGAGCTAGAAACAATAGTTTCTTTCTCACAAAAATCAGCCCAATCACTCACTCAGGCATGTGAGTTACTTTACATTTTACTTGATGATGAACAAACCCGCTTGGCGCTAGCGCGTTTCCCTTACGAGTATATTGATGCCCACTCACACGTAGAGCAAGAACGATTAACAGGTATTTTGGCATTCGAGGTCGTATTAGCACTGCTCACTGGTGGTGTGGGTGCGGCTGCTTCACTCGCAAGTAAATCACGGTATTTAGCAAAAGCAAATAAAGCGCTGACTAAAATTGCCGAGATTGTTAAGCGCAAGCAACTCAATAAACAGTTATCACACGCTGTGACGGCTGAACATCCGACTGTTTCAGCCAAAATAACCAAGCCAGATACACAGCTGCAACCAAGTAAAAACCAAGCAGTGGCGACGCATGTGTCAGCAAAAGACCATGCTGACTATTTACTCAGTGAATTGTCTGACGATATTCGCGGCAATTACCGCGCATATACCAACGGTGAAGGTAAAGTCATTATTAATCGCCTTGATGGCAAAAAGCCCCCTAAATTACGTTACGAAAATGGTAATTTAGTACCCGTGTCGGACCAAATAAATGTGTATAACAAAATAGCGCAAAAATTAAAGATAAATCATGCTAATTTAAGTGACAACGTTAAACAGCGACTCAAACAGTTTGAAGCAGCACGCAATCAAGCGGTAGCCAAGCGTGATGCCGCACTCCTTGCCGGAAACGCCACTGCATTAAAAGAAGCGCAAAGTGCGATGCGCTTAGCCAGTGAAGCGCTTGGTGAAGAAGCCGCGCGCATTTATGTGAAACAAAATTATCCAGATGCCACACCATTGGCAAGCAAACTCCCAGGTAAAGGCAAACAAGGCCAATTTGACCAAGTGTATGCAACAGAAGACGGTAAAGTATTAATTATCGAAGCCAAAGGCGGTAATGCCAGCTGGGGTAGCCGGAGTGCTGGTAAAGATAGAGCCCAACAAGGCTCTGAAAAGTATATGAATTCGATAATAAAGAATTACCAAGTTAAACTTCGCAACCTAACAAAAGACCCACGCTATATAGCAGGCGATGAAGATTTTGTGAAACAAGTCAAAGACATGAAAATTATGCTCAAAAGTTTGAACGATTCAAAGCTAGATGGAACGCTTGAATATATTGGGGTTCAACAAAAAGCCAATGATGCCGGGCTTATCGAAGTTATTGACGTATCGATTTTTGATATAGGATTTTAAGGAATTTATAAAATGATTGAGAGTCATTATAGTTTTGCCAAACTTAGTTATAATGAAATGGCCGAGGAATACATCAGGCACGAAGATAAAAATATACCCCGTATTCAAAAAAACCCTAGCTTAGGACTCCATACACAGTTTACCCGTAATATCATTGACTCATTTCCTATGGAAGCTATTCAAAACCCCAATAGCTACCATGCTTGGCTCTATGTTATTCGCGCTTCGCAATTAGGCCACGGCATATTTCAAAGCAATGCCCATGACGGCCAACCTTTCCCTTTCTTTTACGATGATGAATATTTAGAAGTAGTCGGTAAACGCGACCCTGAACATGCTGAGCACCCTGTGTGGTTACTTGCTTTGTACAGCAGTATTATTGCCCGTAACCATGACGCCATCGCTTACTTAACGTCTATCGATAATGATGTGTTTAAAACATCTAATTATGGTAATCAGCGCACCCCGTTTGATTATGCATTGTCTGATTTACTCAAAGGGGTATTTAACCCTAGCGCTGATTTAGCCAACTTAATTGAGCAAGCATACCTTACCTGTAACCCAGATGATTATGCCGATGATGAAATTTACTTATATGTTAGTCGCTTGGAGTGGCCACTTATCCCTGTGATCACCGCTATATTCACTGATAACGGTGAGCAAGAATATAATCAAGCCATGGAAAAAGCCTTGCTGGCTCATAGGGAATATTACAACAACGAAGATCACGAAGATGAAAATGAAGGTGCCATCCCATTAGCTTTAACAGCCTTAGCCATCATAGCTAAAGACGTAAAAGGCTATAAGCTCACTGTTGAAAATGGCTACATTCCAGCATGGCTAATTGATGTAACACCACCAACAGACCCAAATTAATAAACGACAGTAACCGCTCTTTAACAACATGGATGTTGGCAGCAAAGCATGAATTTATACCCTTCTTTGCTGCCGTTAATACTCATCATGTATCAAAAAGCCAATGACGCCGGGCTTATCGAAGTTATTGACGTATCGATTTTTGATATAGGATTTTAAGGAGTTCTTTAAGGTGATTAAAAGCCATTACAGCTTTGCACAAGTAAGCTACGACCGAACCATAAAGTTATATAACAGGTTGCAAGAGGGGGGACTTGGGCGTATTCAAGAAGATCCCAGTCATGGGCTACACAATCATTTTAAGCGCAACTTGATAGATACTTTTCCCATGGAAGCGATTCAAAACCCCAATAGCTATCATGCTTGGCTCTATGTTATTCGTGCTTCGCAATTAGGCCATGGCATATTTCAAAGTGACGCCCATGACGGCCAACCTTTCCCTTTTTTTTACGATGATGAATATATAGAAGTGATTGGAAAAAAAGACGACTATGGCACTAAACACAATAACTGGTTACTTGCATTTTATAGCAGCATCATTGCTCGTAATAACGAAGCTATTAACTACCTGATTACTGTCGACAACGATGTATTTAAACAAGCAAGGCTAAGTGAACAGCGCACCCCATTTGATTATGCATTGTCTGACTTACTTAAAGGCTTATTTAACCCTAGTGCCGATTTAGCCAACTTGATTGAGCAAGCATACCTAACTTGTAATCCAGATGATTATGCCGATGATGAAATTTACTTATATGTTAGTCGCTTGGAATGGCCGCTTATCCCGGTGATCACCGCCATATTCACTGATAACGGCGAGCAAGAATATAATCAAGCCATGGAAAAAGCCTTGCTGGCCCATAGAGAATATTACAACAACGAAGACCACGAAGGTGCAAACGAAGGTGCCATCCCATTAGCTTTAACAGCCTTAGCCATCATCGCTAAAGACGTAAAAGGCTATAAGCTCACTGTTGAAAATGGCTACATTCCAGCATGGTTAATTGATGTTACACCACCAACAGACCCAAATTAATAAACGACAGTAACCGCTCTTTAACAACATGGATGTTGGCAGCAAAGCATGAATTTATACCCTGCTTTGCTGCCGTTAATACTCATCATGTTTGAGTTTTTCACAAAAATGCCCCACGAAGGTGGATTACCTCATGGCACAATAAGTACTGATGACCTTGTGGAAGGTGAAGATATTGGCTTAACACGCTTAATGGGCCGGTTA
>NZ_JACDWU010000316.1:0-57157 GCF_016464045.1 Pseudoalteromonas sp. bablab_jr011
AGAATCAATAGTAATATACAATGAAATGAGGCCGCATTTGAGTTTAGGCATGGAAACCCCAAACCAAGTGCATAAAAAAGACCAGGAGCAAAAGCTACTGGCCTTCAATTAAAACCGTCAACGTATTTTAGGACGAGACATTTGTTCAGTTTTATTTGAAATACTAATACGTTTGTCTACACTGATTAATGTAAAAAGTTAATTAGTGTAACTTAATGTTTAAAAGTGTAACCAAGGAAGGGCTGCATCTATTTCTTGGCGACGCAGACTCTGTATTTCAAGGAACTGAATAATGAAAGCACTCCTTTTTCTACTCCCATTTAGTAGTTCTGTATTGGCAGTTAACCCCTCTTTTAGTGAAGTTAGAGTAGGTTTCGAAACAATTAGCTACAGCGAAACTTTAAATGATGTTGCAGGCTTTGGGAAACTTAATCAATCTATTGATGTAACAAACCCTGCCGTACGGCAAATTTCATACACAGGTATCGATGATAACTGGGGCTTTTATATTGAAAGTGCTGCAACAATATCCACAGAAATTGAAACTGAGACGTGGTACATGGATGACTTTGGTGCTATTCAAGAAAATGCATTTAAAACGAAAGCGAATGAAATAGGTTTTAAGGGGGCGTATAATTTTTCTCAAACAGTGCAATTTACACTAGGGACAAAGTTTTTTACTTCTAGTTTCACGCGTTCGAATTTTGCATTTGTACAACCCGGTGCAACAGCATTCGACGAAGCATTAATCGCATTATCAGATGACCCAAATAATCCCGCGCGATTTACATTACCCGGTATGAATTCAGGTAATAATACAGGAGAGCAGCAGGATTATGCTTCGCAGTTACGTCCGGTTATTTCGGTTTCTGAAGATCAAATGGGGATCTTGCTGACCATAGGAGCGCGTTACGATAGTCGCTTGCAAAAGAGTTTTAATAAATATAGTTGGTATATTGAAACTGAATTAAGTACACCTATGTATTCTGAGATTCAGAATACGCAATTTGAAACCTCGACACTCACCGATAGCTTTAATGGTTGGGGTGTTATGGGGCGGGTAGGAATGCGATATCAAGTACTGTCTCATATCGCATTGATTGGTGGAATCGATGCTCAGTATAAGTCACGTGATATTGTGACCAAGAATCTAGAAAACGGTCAACGCCTTCGTGTACCTGAAGTTGAATACAGTAATGTATCGTTTGCATTAGGCTTACAATGGAGCTATTAATACTCGGTGATTCACTTTTTTAATGAGACTGTACATTCCGATAAGCAGATTACGCGAGTGAATTTGTAAGCGTCTCAGATACGACGACCATAACTTATTGAGTAAACTAAAAGCCACGGTTCGCTGTGGCTTTTTATCAACTTCACATTGTCTTGTTATTTAGCGGTTTGAAATAGGTACCCTAAGCTTAAACGGTGTATTTCAGCACTTTTTATTTTTTTAGATTAAACTTCTAAAATAAGAATAAAAACGATCTTAAAATTAAACAATAGACCGGTTGTGTTTACATAAAAACGCAAAATTTCCTCATCAATTGCATTAAAATCCTCGTCAATATTCTCAACGTATTAAGGCGAGATCTTTATGACTACATTAAACAACCAGAATCTTTTACAACTTCGTTTTGTAAGCCAATCACATATTGACGCAGTAAAGCCTTCTTTTGCTAATTTACCCGCTAACCCATACGCAGATGGCGCATTTCGTAAACGTCGCTATTCGGTAATTAAAGTGGTTGATGGCGAATTAAAATTACAACCAACAAAAGCATTTGTTCAAGATGATTCAATCAATACGTTTCAAGGTAATGTAGAGCGTACCTATGAGAATCTTGAAGACAGCTTATTAGCCAGTGATGGCATGAAGCAAATTGTTCATCAATTCCGTGAAATGACCGGCATCAGTGCTGACCGTGATATTGAAATTCATCAATTTAGAATGCTTGCGATCGACAGTGACACACCTGCTGCACCTGAAGGGGTTCATCAAGATGGTTTCGACCATGTATGTGTCTGTGGTGTATCACATGAAAATCTCGAAGGCGGTGAGCTACTTGTTTACGAGAATCAACAAGCTGATCCTTGCTTTAAAATGGAAATTAAAGACGGCATGTTCGCACTCATTAATGACCGTGAAGTGTGGCACAACGCAACACCAATGAATAAATTAGATGCAAGCAAAGAGGGTTACCTTGATTGCTTCGTGCTAACTGCGTAAGGAAAATACGATGAACTTAACGCAATTACGTCGTCAATTTCCGGCATTAATGCAAAATGTGGCTGGTACATCGCCAGTTTTCTTAGATGGTCCCGGTGGCTCACAAGTACCGCAGTCTGTTTTAAGTGCCATGAGTGCGTATTTAGGTTATTTCAACTCAAACCTAGGCGGTGCTTTTTTCTCAAGTGATAAAACTGTTGAGCTAATGGCCGATGCTCGCCAAGCAGCGGCAGACTTACTGAATGCGCCTTCTAAAGAGCAAATCGTGTTTGGTGCTAACATGACAAGCCTCACGTTTAGCTTTAGCCGTGCGATTTCTCGAGATTGGACTGCTGATGATGAAATTATTGTCACTAACGCAGATCACTACTCAAATGTATCCTCTTGGCAGCAAGCAGCTGAAGATAAAGGCACATTAGTTAAAACGGCTTTAATTAACGAAGCCGATTGTAGCTTAGATATGGCTCATTTTGAGAGTTTATTATCAAGTAAGACAAAACTCGTTGCCGTGACATATGCATCAAACACCACTGGTTCAATTAACGATATTAAACGAGTTGTCGAGCTTGCCCATACTGTTGGTGCTCTTGTATACGTGGATGCAGTTCACTTTGCACCGCATGAGCTGATTGATGTTCAAGCACTTGATTGTGACTTTTTAGCATGCTCTGCCTATAAGTTTTTTGGTCCTCATTTGGGTCTTGTATACGGTAAGCGTGAGCATTTAGAAGGTTTCACCCCGTATAAAGTAGAACCCGCGAAAGACGTCATCCCAGGCCGTTGGGAGACGGGGACACAAAGCTTTGAAGCTTTAGCTGGCTTAATTGCTGCCGTTGATTACATTGCTGCTATTAGCGAGTTGGATGATAGTCATTCGCGCCGAGAAAAATTAGCGGCTGCTTTTGCTATTACTAAACAACATGAAATGACGCTCAGTAAGCATTTCTTAACTCGCTTAGCCGATTACTCACGTATTAAATTGTTTGGTATTAATGACGTTGCGCGCTTATCAATGCGTACTCCAACCTTTGCATTAATCTTTGAAGGCATTGAACCGCGTGTTGTATCTGAATTTTTAGGTAAACATCACATTTGTGTATGGGATGGCAACTTTTATGCACAAGGTTTATGCAAGCAATTAGGTGTATTAGACACAGGGGGTGTAGTGCGTATTGGTTGTATGCATTACAACACAATTGAAGAGCTTGATCAGGTGTTCGATTTGTTTGATCAGTTATTAAAAATAAATTAATACCTTTAAACATGATGCTACAACGTGGTTGTAGCATCATTTTCTTGTGACTTTATTTTACAGCGCTTTAAAACGAATCGCGACACCACCACTTGTGGCAAGTTTTAAAGTGAGTTTATCGCTTGCAGACACAATGCGTTTCTCTACTTTTAAGTCGTAGGGATTGTTAACCCATTCAGCTTTATCGCCATCACGGTAAATTTGCGCCTCAAAGCGTTTACCTTTCTCTAAAAAGTCGAGTTTAACTTGCAGTGTACGTGCATTTTCATCAGTGACAGCACCTAGGTACCAGTCATTGCCTGAATAGTGATCGCGTTTACGCTCTTTGCGCGCAAAGACAACGTAATCACCTACTTCACCTTGAAGCGCAATACTGTGTTGCCAATCTGTAGGCACATCTTGAATAAATTGGAACGCATCCGGTTTTGCTAAGTAATTGCGTGGTAAGTCAGCAGCCATTTGAATAGGGCTGTACAGTACTACGTATAACGCCAGTTGCTTTGCAAGTGTTGTTTGTGGACGATTACTATCAGCACCCAACCCATTGAACCCCATATCAAAAATACCAGGGGTGAAATCCATTGGTCCCGCTAACATACGTGTGAAGGCAAGCATTGGAATATGCTCCGGTGGATTAGGCGGTGTGCCCCAAGCATTAAACTCTTGGCCTCGCGCGCCTTCACGTGCAATCCAGTTTGGATAAGTGCGGCGTAAGCCAGTATCTTTAATGGGTTCGTGAGTGTTGATGCTGATTTTGTGCTTTGCTGCAAGTTTCACGTTATAAAGGTATTCATTCACCATGAATTGACCATCGTGCCACTCTTTACGCACTATGCCATTTTCATCAACACGTTTAATATTGCCACCGTCTGCAACATAGCCCGTTTTTACTTGGCTTACGTTTGATTTTTCATACAGGGCAAAGGCATCTTCCATTTGGTTACGATAATTAGTGACATTCCCCGAGGTTTCGTGATGACCAATTAGCTGTACACCTTTCTCTTTGGAGTAGCGAGTAAGCTCTGCAATATCAAAGTCGTCATAGGGTTTGGTAAAACTAAATACATCACCGTTATAGAACCAGTCGCCATCCCAACCAATGTTCCATCCCTCGACAAGTACACCATCAAAGCCATATTGTGCGGCAAAGTCCATATAGTATTTGGTGTTTGCGGTCGTTGCGCCGTGAATTTTTCCACTTCCCCACGTATTTTCATTAATATGCATACCCCACCAAATACCCACATATTTACCGGGCTTAACCCAAGATACATCACCGAGTTTATTTGGTTCATTAAGGTTGAGAATGATGTCAGAGTTAATTAAATCAACTGCCTCATCCCCAATTTGAATAGTACGCCACGGCGTGTTGAATGCGCCATGTTTCTTAACGGCAACCCCATCGGACCACGGTGTTAAGTCAGCTTGGAAAGTACCATCACGGCGTTGGTTTAATACCATACCCGCGTAATCGACCAGCGCAGCTTCGTGGATGCTGATATGAACACCTTCTTTGTTTTTAATAGTAAACGGAGTGTGTACTAAAGGAGCTTTGTGAACAGGCGTGGTGTTATAAACATATTCGTATCGATTCCAACCGCGAGCAGGTATCCACCATGCAGTTGCATTGGCTGAATCGGTGATTGCAAATTCAGTGAGCTCTTTGGTGATCTCTACATCTTCAAAACCTGATTGATTCGGTAGTTCGTAGCGAAAACCGACCCCATCATTAAAGGCACGAAAACGCACGGTAAAGGTGCCACCTTGGGGTTGTGGCTTTTTAAAGGTGACAGCAACTTCGTTGTGGTTATCAACTACCGTTTGGCGTTCACCCCAAGGTTGTTCCCAGCTGCTTTTTACAGAATTAGTCGTTTGGCTGCTAATTTTATAGCCTTCACTCATTGCAGGTTGTTGTTTAAAAACAAGTCCTAAAGCAGAGTGTGCAATAACTTGCTTTCCCGCAAAGCTGATTTCATAGCTAGGGGTGTGTTGTTCATCAGAAATCGTGACTTTAATTTGCCCATCAGGCGAACTGACCGTGGTAGTGTGCGCTAAACACGTCCCTGAGAAGGCTGCGAGTAGTAAGGCTGTATATTTCATTATTATTCCTTGGCGATGCAGAATATGGATTGTTGTCGTATATGTTCCTATAAGCTTTAAGCATAAATTGACTTGCCTGCTAATACGAGTGATCTGCATACGTATTCAATTTTCAGGTTGTAATAGCCGCCTTAATTAAATCGCCTCATTTTGTATTTTTAATTTCGCACACTTTTACTATTTTTCTACTAAGATCTTAAGGAATGAGCTGGTTTCGAATTTGAATTAGGAAAACGTATGAAGTTACAGAGTATTCGTGTCAAAAGTTCACTGCCCATTGTGTTGCTTGGGGTCGCTATTATTATATTAATAGCTGGCTACAGTTATTTAATTAACTTACAAAAAGAAGCCATAGATACGCAATCGGAGCGATTTTTAAATGCGGTGTCAGTTATCGTGAATGCAGATCGAGATTTGTATCAAGCGAAAGTGGCAGAGCTGCATTTAGTGACAATGGATAAAGGTGATCAGTCTTTTCTAGCGGAACATCAAGAAAATGCTGACCAAGTGCAAGAGCGCTTTGAACAATATTTATCTTACATGTCACCTTATCCAGAAGTGTTAGCGCAGTTTCGTAATTTTAATAGTGCTTTTGATGCATGGTATTCGGCATCGACAGCCTATATTAATAGCGCAACCAGTGCGTCTCAAAATCAAATGGCAGAACAGTCCTTTTCGGCGCTTCGTGACATTTTAGATAAAGCGGGTGAGGTGGCAGAACAAACCTCGCAGTCCGAAACTGAAAAGCTAATGGATAAAATCACAGGTTTTAAAGCATTACTAATGATAATGATTGCCGTGGTATTAGTGATTGCGGGTTGGTTTAGTTATGTCATTCCACGACAGTTAACGACCCAAATGAATTATGTTACTGAACGAATAAACGAAATTGCGTCTGGTGATGGTGATTTAACTGGGCGTATTAATGTTAAAACCCAAGATGAGTTTGCAGATTTAGCAACCGCGTTTAATCGCTTCTTGGATAATTTACAGCAATTGATAAAAGACATACTCGAACAAGCCAAAGAATTACAAAGTCTCGGGCATGATCTAGATTCGTTTTCAAATCAGAACCATCAGGTTAATCAAAAGCTTAGTCAGGCGTCCGAGTCAATTGTGAGTGCAGTACACGAAATGAGTGTTGCAAGTCGTGAAGTCGCAAATGTGGCGCAACAGTCTTCTCATGAAGCAGATAATTCTCAGCAATTGGCTAAGAAGGGGTTATCAGCGGTTGATAATTCCAGTAAGAAAATCGTTGCTTTGTCTGAGAATATGGATCACGCAACGCAGCGCTCTACCGAGTTACAACAAAGCTCAGATAATATAGCGAAGGTACTGGAAGTGATCCGTGCAATCGCAGAGCAAACTAACTTACTGGCACTGAATGCGGCAATCGAAGCTGCGCGTGCCGGTGAGCAAGGTCGGGGCTTTGCAGTGGTTGCCGATGAAGTAAGAACATTGGCAACGCGTACTCAAGAAAGCACGAACGATATTCAAACCATGGTTGAACAATTTGCTTCAAGCGTTGAGCAATCTTTGCAGGCTATAAACAGTGGTAAGCGTTTTGCCGATGAAGCTGTTGAATCATTCACACAAACGAATGACGTGCTTAATGCGATGCAAGCCTCATCGGTAAAAGTGAATGATATGGCAATGCAAACAGCACAGGCCACTGAAGAGCAAACGGCTGTTGCAGATGAAATTAGCCAGAATTTATCTGATTTAAATGATCAAACCCAACAAGGAGGCGGCTTGGCAAGTTCAACACAAGAAGTGGCAAACCGAATGAATCAGCTCACCAATGAGCTAAATCATTTAGTGAACCGTTTTAAGGTGTAATGCCCCTCTGCGTAAACTATTCTAAAGGAATTAAAAAAGGGCTCAGCGAGCCCTTTTTAATCAATAAACAACCTTACATTACTTTTTCTCAAAAGCGCGCTTCATGTAGTTAGGTGTTGCTAGTGCGCCGTAGTGAATACCAGCGTTGTAGTATTCAGTTCCTTCAGCTAGTGTATTCGCGTCGTCTTCACGAAAGCCATCAAATGCCTGTGATTTACGTGCAAGAGTAACTGACCATAAACCGCTTGGGTAAATTGGTTGTGGAAATGGCAGCGTTTGTAGGTCATTAAAGCCCACGTCTTTCATCGCGTCACGCATCTCAACTAATAAAGGCATGTGCATAAGCGGTGATTCACTTTGTTGAATGAGTATGCCGCCAGGACGAAGTGCTGTTAGACAACTTGTATAAAAAGCATGGTTGAATAACCCTTCACCTGGGCCCACCGGATCGGTGCCATCAACAATAACCACGTCAATTGATTCTGGCGCAGCTTCACGCATGTATTTAATGCCATCATCAAACATCACTGTGGCACGCGGGTCTTGGTTTGACTCACATAATTCAGGGAAGTATTTAAGCGACATTTGCGTTACAACTTCATCAATATCAATTTGCGTGACGCTTTCAACACCAGGGTGCTTTAATACTTCACGCAATGTGCCGCAGTCACCGCCACCGATAATCACTACATTTTTAGGATTAGGGTGCGCAAGAAGAGCAGGATGGCTGATCATTTCGTGATAAAAGAAGTTCTCACGGCTACTTACCATTGTACAACCGTCAATAATCATAAGATTACCGAAGTCAGTTGTTTCATACATCTCTACTTTTTGAAACGGCGATTGCTGTTCATCAAGCTTTTTGTTTATACGCAGTGAAAAGGCGCTACCATCACGGTCACTAATTTCAGTGAACCAGTTGTTTTGATCTAAATTAGCCATCTTGCTTATACACTTTTAGTTAATGGTAAAAAAGGGGGCAATTCTGCCAGTGCTTGGCCAATTGCTCAATCAAATTTTAATCAGTATAGCGAATATTTTTTATCACTTTGGCATATAGGGCAATTTTTGTTAGCGTGGTAGGCGCGAGCGTATTAAAATGCGCGTTTATATTTAACGAATTTACAGAAGACATGGCCATGACTTGGGGTTTAGACAAAGCACGCGAAACGTATAATGTTGCTCATTGGAGTGACGGTTATTTTGATATTAACGCACAAGGTGAGCTGGTCGCTTACCCTGACGGTGATCAAACTAAATCTGCAATTTCTTTATCTGAACTCACCGAGCAATTTAAGAAGCAAGGTCTTACCTTACCTGTTTTAGTTCGCTTTACTGATATCTTGCAAAATCGGGTTGATACGCTGACAAGCGCTTTTACTAAAGCTCGTCAAGCTCGCGACTATCAAGGCACTTATACGTGTGTTTACCCAATTAAAGTGAACCAGCAACGATCGGTCGTAACAAAGCTACTTGCTCACCCAAGTGGTTTAGTGGGTCTTGAAGCGGGTTCTAAACCTGAATTAATGGCAATTTTAGGTGTTGCCAAAGAACCGATTACCATTGTTTGTAATGGCTACAAAGACAGTGAATTTTTACGTTTAGCGTGTATCGGTCAAGGTTTAGGTCACAAAGTGCATATTGTGGTAGAAAAACTGTCAGAACTTAGCACCTTATTAGCTGAAATTGATGACTTGGGCATTGAACCATCGATTGGTATTCGTATTCGTTTAAACTCTGTGGGCAAAGGCAAGTGGCAGAACACGGGGGGTGAAAAAGGTAAGTTTGGTTTAACTGCTGGGCAGGTGCTGTCTGCGGTTGAATTACTTCAGTCGCGAAACAAATTACATTTAATGCAATTGGTGCATTTTCATATCGGTTCTCAAATTGCCAATATTCGTGACATTCATCGCGCACTTCGTGAATGTGCACGTCATTTTGCCGAACTAACCCAGTTAGGTGTACCACTTAATACCGTTGATGTAGGTGGGGGTCTAGGCGTTGACTACGAAGGGTCTGGTTCACGTAGTGCGTGTTCTATGAACTACAGTGTTGATGAGTATGCGCGTAATGTTGTGAATGCATTTGCAGAAGTGTGCCAACAACATGGCTTAAAGCAGCCTGCAATAATCACCGAATCAGGGCGTGCGCTAACGGCGCATCACGCGGTATTGATTACCGATGTGATTGATGTCGAGCGTGCGCCAAATCATGTAAATCCAACTCCGCCAGAGTCAAACAATGTTTTAGTGCTAGATGAAATGTGGCAATGCTTACAGCGCTTAACACCTCGCATGGCGCTGGAGATTTATCATGATGCAATGCATTTATTTAGCGAAGCACATGATCAATATGTCCATGGTCTTCTGACGATGCTGGAATGGGCGAAGCTTGAGCAACTTTATTTTACTATTTTACATCGCGTTCGCGCTTCACTGAGCGACAATGCGCGTGCACACCGTGAAGTGCTCGACGATTTAAATGAGAAGCTTGCCGATAAGTTGTTTGTTAACTTTTCACTGTTTCAGTCGTTGCCAGATGTGTGGGGGATCCAGCAATTATTCCCTGTAATGCCTGTTGAAAATTTACATAAACCACTCACTCAACGCGCTATCATTCAAGATATTACCTGCGATTCAGACGGTCAAATTCGCAATTATGTTGAGGGAACAGGCATTGAAAGCAGCTTACCTATCCCTGAGTATAAATCAGGTCAGCAGTACCACATTGCCATGTTTTTAGTTGGTGCTTATCAAGAAATCTTAGGCGACTTACATAATTTATTTGGTGATACCGATTCAGTGCACGTAGAGCTGACAGAGGCTGGCTACCAATTAACCAATGCGATTAAAGGCGACAGTGTTAAGGACGTATTAAAGTTCGTTGACTATGATAGCGATATTCTGGCTGCCAACTTCGCAAAACGTGTGGATGAGCTGGAAATTGATGCGCAATCTAAGGCACAATATTTGTCTGAATTAAATGCGGGCCTTGCTGGCTATACGTATTTTGAAGATTAAAGGTTAAAGGAATAAGTAGTAATGTCCGTTATTCGTTGTGTATTGAGTATTTTATTTTACACCCTAAATACGCTGTTTTGGTTCGTGCCTATTTTTTTGTGTGGTTTGGTTAAACTCATTCCAATTAAACCATTACAAAAGTTGATGAGTTGGATTGCTAAGCAATGTGCCACAGTGTGGGTTACGTGCAATGGTATAAACCAAAATGTATTTGCTTCTTATCAACTGAATGTAACGGGCCTTGAGCAACTTCGCTCAAAAGACTGGTACTTAGTGATTGCTAATCATCAAAGCTGGGTTGATATTTTAGTCATGCAGCGTATTTTTAATCGCCGTATCCCGTTTTTAAACTTTTTCTTGAAAAAGGAATTGATATACGTTCCTTTTCTAGGGCTTGCATGGTGGGCGTTAGACTTTCCGTTTATGACGCGTACTAGCAAGTCACAGCTTAAGAAAAATCCAAAGTTGCGCGGAAAAGATTTAGAAACAACGCGTAAAGCCTGTGAAAAATTTAAAGAAATGCCAGTAAGCATCGTAAATTTTGTGGAAGGCACGCGCTTCACCGCTGAAAAACATGCGCGTCAAAAGAGCCCTTTTCAGTACTTATTAAAACCGAAAGCGGGTGGTGTGGCGTTTGTTATGCAAGCTATGGGTGAGCAGATCTCAAAAGTTGTTAATGTCACTATTCACTACCCGGGTGGTATTCCAAGTTTTGTGGATTTTGCCAGTGGCCGAGTGAAGCAAATCGATGTTCGCGTTGAAGTGATGGATGTCAGTCCTAATTTAATAGGTGATTACACTGGTGATGCAGACTTTAGAGTGAATTTTCAAGCGGAGTTAAATCGTATTTGGGAAGAGAAAAACCAGCAGCTTGCCCAGTTTGAATCGCAAGCTGAGTAGATGCTGCTGGCACAGCTGAGAGCACACATATGTTAAAGAAATTTTTACCAAATTGGTTAACCGGATTGTTGGTCAGTATTGTGCTGTTTGCCAATGTCATTCTTTGGGGAACCCTTGTGTTGCTGTTTGGTGTGTTGAAACTTATTTTACCATTCAACATCATTAGTCACATTTTGCATGGTGCTTATCGGGGATGGTGCAAAGGGAATCGTTTTGCTCTGTGGCTAGGTTGCCCGAATATTGAAATTAATATTAAAGGCAATGTTAATCGCGATAGCTGGTACTTACTTATTTCTAACCATATGAGTTGGTTAGATATTGTGGTGCTTAGTGCGATTGATGTATTACCGGCGCCAAAGTTTTTTCTAAAAGATGAGCTAAAGTACGTGCCTTTTATTGGCACGGGTGCGTGGGCGATGGGAATGCCTTTTATGAAGCGTGTCAGTAAGTCGCAGCTGGCTAAAAACCCAAAGCTTAAAGGCCTTGATGTTGAACGGACCAAGCGAAGCTGTCGTGATTTTCGTAATCACCCAACCACCATTATTAATTTTGTTGAAGGGACACGTTTTACCCCGCAAAAGCATACAAAGCAGAGCAGTCCATTTGGTTATTTACTCAAGCCCAAAGCGGGAGGGATTGCGTTTGCGCTGGAAGTGCTGGGTGAACAGTTTGATGCGTTACTTAATACTTCTATTATTTACCAAGGTGAGGGCAGTCATATTTGTCGCAACTTAATGCGTGGCCGATTAACGCTCATTAAAGTAGATATACATGTGCAGGCTATCAGTGCTGAGATGATTGGTGATTATCAACATGACCGTGAATTTAGAACCGCTTTTCAGCAACGAATCAATGAAATTTGGCTTCAAAAAGACGCGCAATTATTTAATTATTATCAGGCCAAACAAGGTAGCCTGGTAGCAAATATCAGTAAGGAAGTTGAAGCACCATGAAGCAAACTCACCTGCAACAATTGGTTATGCCTTGGTTTGAAGCAATGCCAGATGCGGAGCTTTTCAGTGCGCTGACAGCCACCGCAATTGGTGTGATTGCTTTATTGCTGGTGTATGTCTTTACTCGGCGCTTAATGCTTCCTGGAATACAAAGTGTTGTAACGCGCCTTTCGCCAGAACGCATTGGTGCATTAGCACCCATGCTAACTAAACTTAATAGACGTTTTGCAGGAACCTTATGTTGCGTGTTGTATTTAGCAACATTCGACAATGTTTACCCTGTCACAGAGGTGGCAGCGTTAGTTTTAAAAACCATTGGTCAAATTGTTCTGATTATTTATGGCGGTTTTATCATCAGCAGCATTGTCAGTATTGCTGGGGGCATTTATAACCAGCTGGAGTTTGCCCGAGAAGTGCCCATACAAGGTTTGATTCAAGTTGTGAAACTGATCACCTTCATGATCTGCGCTATTTTGATCGTCAGTATATTACTTGAAAAGTCGCCCACCTATATTTTATCTGGTTTTGGTGCCATTGCAGCGGTGACCTTGTTAGTGTTTAAGGACACTATTTTGGGGTTTGTTGCCAGTATTCAAATTGCTGCTAATCGCTTAGTTACTTATGGTGATTGGATTCAAGTTGATAGCTATGGCGCTGATGGTGAGGTTATCGACCTTGGTTTGAACACGGTAAAAGTGCGTAACTGGGATAACACGATTACCACCATTCCTACCTACATGTTGGTGGCCGGTTCATTTAAAAATTGGCGGGGTATGCAGGAGTCGGGTGGTCGTCGAATTAAACGCTCTTTAAATATAGATATGAACAGCATTCGTTTAGTTGATGAGGCTTTCCATACGCAAATAAATAGCGCGATACCTCTGCACGACTACATTCGTGTGACAACGTTACCTGATCCTGTTACAAATTTAGGTTTATTTCGTCGTTATGCTGAAGGATACTTGAAACAGCATGAAAGAATTAACCGTGATTTGACCCTCATGGTGCGAGAACTTCAGCCATTTAATCATGGCTTACCAATTGAGTTTTATTGCTTTAGCGAAGACAAACGTTGGATATCGTACGAACATCTACAAGCAGAGATCATGGATCACCTGCTTGCAGTATTGCCTATTTTTGGATTGCGCCCATATCAGAGTGTGACGGGGCAATTTTCGGCTAATGAGCAGCATGTCGTAGATAAACCAAGTATTAAAGTGGTTAACGCGGCGCCTAAAAGTAAAGACTAGAGCGACTGCACTGCCAAAGCGATACCAATAAAGCCAAGTAATAACCACCAAATAGGGGGCTTAGCGACCCTTAACCATGTGAAGGCTGTAACCACTAATACAATCTGCCATATGTTGTTGATTGTGCTGAGCCAAATCGGCGAGTAGAGTGCTGCCGCTAAAAACCCGACTACCGCAGCATTGAGAGCGGCAATACTGCCAGCAAAGCGTGGTTTATCAGCCAATTGTAGCCAGCTTTTTAAAAATGCAAGCATCAATAAAAAGCCCGGTAAAAAAATCAATAGCGTCGCAATAAGTGCTCCCAATAGGGGAGAATGAGGTGTCAGTTCAGCCCCTAAGTAGGTCGCTATTGTAAACATAGGGCCAGGAATTGCTTGTGCACTGGCATAGGCTGACAAAAACTGCTCGGTTTCAAGGCTTGGTATGCTTGCTTGCAAAATAGGTAGCACAACGTGCCCCCCACCAAACACCATCGCTCCTGTTTGATAAAATGGAGCAAATAGTGAGGACCACTCGCCAAAGGGTAAAAAGCTCGCGATAAGCAATACTGCAAAAATGATAAAAGGTAACCACGATACTTTAACGGGTTTACTTACATTCTCATGCTGAGGGAGTTTATGTTGTGGATAAAGCCAGCCAATAATCGCAGCTATAATTAACACAAAAATTTGGCTGGAAAACTGTGAAAAAATAATCAACGATAACGTGCTTAATACCGCGATAAGTTTAAGTAAATGTGTTTTACAAAAGCTCACCGCCATACTGTAAGTTGCATCAGCGACAATAACGATGGCAAATAATTTAAGTCCCGCAATAACAGCAAAATAAATGTTACCAAATTGGTGGGCACTCAGTGCCAAAAAAAACATAATTAAAAAAGACGGTAGAGTAAACCCAATAAAGGCACACAAACCGCCCAATAGACCGCCTTTCTCAACCCCAATCGCAAAGCTTACTTGGCTTGACCCAGGACCCGGTAATGCTTGGCTTAAGCTTATTAGTTGTGCGTAGCGCTCGCTATTTAACCATTTTAAGTTATCGACAAAGTGACGTTTAAAATAGCCTAAGTGCGCTGCGGGGCCACCGAAACTCATGCAGCCTAATAAAAAAAATTGCTTAAATATAACTAGTAACATTGTTTTCGCCATCGAATCTAATCACCTAATTATGACAAATTTCTATGACATTTTTGTGGTTTTTATGACATACACATCGCTAGGATATATAGTAAGGTATGAACGTAGTAACGAGTAACCCTATGAGACTGAGTATCGTAAGCCTATTATTAGTACTTATATCAAGCTCCTTGTATGCAGAACCTGTGCAGAGGGTTATTGTTGCGGTTGATCATTCTCCTCCCTACGGCGTTGTGTCTGAAAAAGGGCATGTGAGTGGCGCGGTGGTCGATATTATGCGTGAGCTGCAACGTACCATACCGATGAAATTAGAATTTGTCGCTTGCCCATTTTCTCGCTGTTTAAAAATGCTCGAACAAAATGAAGTGGATGTGATGGGCGGGTTAATTCGTACCAGCGAGCGTGAGCAAAAAATGCAGTTTATGTCTCCTCCGTACATGATGTTGTCTTCTTCTTTTGGGTTCTATGCAAGAGCAGACCGTGACATCGTTATAAATCGTTACCAAGACTTGCTAGGAAAGCGCATCGCGGTCATGCGAGGAGCCGCTTATTTTTCGCGTTTTGATAATGACAGCTCACTCACTAAAGTGGAGGCTTTGAGTGAAGGTAATGCGTTTGAAATGCTGCTTAAAGATCGCGTCGAACTCGTTATTTCAGTTGAAGATACCGCGGATCATGCCTCGGGTTATTTACAACTCCCTTCACAGCAGATCGTCAAAATGCCTTATCGCTATAAAGACATTATTTACGGCCATATGGCTGTTAGTAAACAGTTTGCCGACACCTCGTTAGCAAAGGAAATTCAATCTCAGTTACACGCTCTTGTACGTAATGGACGTTTAACAGAATTAGTTAAAGCGTATAACCTACCAGCTGTTACACTTATTAAAGAGAACTATTAACCTAATGTTCATGATTTAGTGTTCATAATTGTTAATAGATCAAAATTACTAAATGCCATGGAGAGACACATGAGTCTCAGCAAGTCGATTTTAACAGTGGGTGTTTTAGCCGTTTTATTAACGGGGTGTGAAACAACTAACACAGGTAAAGGTGCTGCAATCGGTGCCGCAACAGGTGCGGTATTAGGTAAAGCAACAGGCGATCATGATGATAAGCGTATCTTTATTGGTGCGGCCATTGGTGCGTTAGCGGGTGCTGCTGTCGGTGACTACATGGATAAGCAAGAAGAAGCATTCCGTGACGAGCTAGCAGGCTCGGGTGTTGAAGTGGTACGTGAAGGCGATAATATTCGCTTAGTTATGCCATCAAACATCACTTTTGCGACAGATCAATCTTATATCTCATCAGGCTTTCACAGCACCCTTGATGCCATTGCACAAGTGATGAACAAATACGAAAAAACCTACTTAAGTGTTGAAGGTCACACTGATAGCACAGGTAAAGACAGCTATAACATGACACTGTCGCAGCAACGTGCGCAAAGTGTTAAAGATTATTTAGTTAATCATCAAATTATGTCGGCACGTATTAGCACACGTGGCTATGGCGAAACACGCCCTGTAGCGAGTAATGATACAGCCAATGGTCGTGCTTTAAACCGCCGTGTAGAGATTCAAATCGTACCAAACACACAAGGTTAGGCTTAATGTAGTCTAGATTTGTGGTCAGGTTTGATATGCCCTTTCAAACCTGACATCCCTCCTTGGATATTAATCCCGATTAAATTGCAATTCGCAAAGCTGCTTATACAGTGGGTTACTAGTCAATAGCTGCTGGTGTGTACCTGTCGCTATAATTTCACCCTTGTCCATTACCACGATGACGTCAGCATGTTTTACGGTGGCTAAGCGGTGGGCAATAATGAGTGTTGTTCTGTCTTTCATTAAGTGCTCGAGTGCCGCTTGCACATGAGACTCGCTTTGTGCATCAAGTGCGCTGGTTGCTTCATCGAGTAATAAAATAGCTGGATCCTTTAAAATAGCGCGAGCAAGCACAATCCGCTGCTTTTGCCCACCAGAAAGACGTACCCCTTGTTCACCTAAAAAGCTGTGATAGCCCTGCGGTAGCTGCGTGATAAATTCATCGGCGTGTGCATATTTGGCTGCCGTGTATACCTGCTCGTCACTCGCATGGGGATTGCCATAGCGAATGTTATGCATTACATCGCAGCTAAACAAAATGGGGTTTTGTGCCACCATGCCCATTTGTTGGCGTAAACAGTGAAGAGATAATTCTTTAATATTAATGCCAGCTAATGAAATACTCCCTGCGCTCGGATCGTAAAATCGTTGCAATAATTCAAATAATGTTGTTTTGCCTGCACCAGAGGGACCAACAATGGCGACTGTTTGACCCTGTTTTACTTCTAAATTAAGTGTACTAAGTGCTGCATTATCGGGTCTAGATGGATAATTAAATGATACATTGTCAAAACGAATAGCAGGGTGGTCAGCTTTATTTAATTCGAGCTGATCATCTTTATTGTGTGCGGGGTTTTGAATCATACTTTCAACAGCGAGCAGCTCTAACAGTCTTGCTGCCGCACCTGCTGCGCGTTGTAACTCACCGTACACTTCGGCAACTGTTGCAACCGACATAGCCACCATAATGGCATAGAATACAAAGGCACCTAGCTCGCCGCCCGTCATGGTACCCGCGAGCACATCACTGCCGCCTACCCAAAGCATCACGCTGATGGCACTAAAGGTTAGAAAGATCACTGCAGCAATTAAAAGTGAGCGTTGTTTAATACGACTTTTTGCGACTAAAAATGCTTTATTCGTTTCTTCAGCAAAAGCCGCTTTTTCGCGCGCTTCATGACTAAAACTTTGTACGACCTTAATATTTTGAATAATTTCGCCTGCATAAGTACTGATATCGGCAATGGCATCTTGGCTCGAACTTGCTAGTTTACGCACTTTACGACCAAAAATTAGCATAGGAACTAACACCATAGGTACACAGGCAACGACCACTAAGGTTAGTTTTAAATTAGTAATTAGCAGCATAGCAAGGCCACCCACTAACATTAAGCTGCTACGAAGCGCCATAGAAAATGATGAGCCAATAATCGATTGCAGCAATGTGGTGTCGGTGGTGAGTCGTGACATCAGCTCGCCGCTACGGTTTTCTTCAAAGTAGCTTGGGTGTAACGTTACAATTCGCTCGAAAATCGCGTTACGAATATCATTACTGACTCGTTCACCTATCCACGACATTAAATAAAAACGACAAAATGTGCCGATTGCTAATAGGCTGATAAGGCCAATAAGAACCATCACTGCTTGTTGAAGTTGTTCTTGAGAGCCTGCAATAAAGCCATGATCAATAACAAACTTCACTCCTTGGCCGAGTGACAAGTTAACGCCTGCGGTGAGTAATAATGCCCCAAGGGCTGCAAATACCACCCATTTGTAGGGCTTAATAAACGCTAAAACGGGTAACAGGCTACTGAACGCGGCCTTTTCTTTGTTAATTGCCATGCTAGATTCTTATTTGTGAATAGGGTATAGATATGGTTATCATCGCTTTAAAAATCAACAGTAAAATAAGGGATTAGTATGGAATCAACAGTGATAAGCGGTCAATTTAACGTGAAATTAAACCCAATTGGGGGGTATGCGACAGGTCAAGATGGCGTGAATCTTGGCCGTATGTCGATAGATAAAACGTTTACAGGCGCTCTGGAAGCAACTAGCCAAGGAGAGATGCTGAGCGCAATGACGGCAACCCAAGGCAGTGCAGGATATGTTGCTATTGAACAAGTGGTTGGTAGTCTGAATGGCAAACAAGGTAGCTTTGTATTACAACATTTTGGCACCATGGATAAAGGCACAGACAGGTTAATTTTAGAAGTCGTGCCAGATTCAGGCGCTGGTGAATTGGTGGGGCTTACGGGTAAAATGGCAATCCGCATTGAGGCGGGAATTCATTACTATGATTTTGAGTATGAGTTAACAAGCTAATATGCAAAAAATTATTGAATTTAAAAAGAAACGTTTTCTGGGTGGACTTGATATCACTGCGTTAAATCAGAAAGTGTACGAGTTAGGCCAATCTGGCTGGCAGGTTAAAACAATCACCACAGCCACCGGTTTTTATGGTCAAATAACGGCCGTTTTATTGTTAGTAGAGAATAATGAATTATGACACTCACAGAGTGGTTGAGTTTAGTGTTAATTTGTATCATGGGTGCTATGTCGCCAGGGCCAAGTTTAGCGGTTGTGTTAAAGCATAGCCTTCACGGTGGTATGAAAAACGGCATGCTGGCGGCCGTGAGTCATGGTGTGGGAGTGGGGTTTTATGCGAGCGCCTCTTTGCTTGGATTAGGCGCACTGATGACCAAGTTACCTACACTTTATAACGTACTCGTGTATGGTGGTGCCGCCTACCTTGCTTATTTAGGTATACGTATATTACTGGCAAAACCCAGTTCGCAAGCCGTGAAAGTTGAACAAGCCATACCTAGTCAACGCGCTGCGTTACAAGATGGTTTTGCTATTGCGTTTTTGAACCCCAAACTTGCGGTGTTCTTTTTAGCGCTCTTCTCACAGTTTATTGACCCAGAAAATCTCACGTTACAGGTTGGCTTGATCATGTGCTTAACCGTATTTGTACTGGATACTGGCTGGTATTTGTTGGTTGCCTTACTCACAGAAATATCAAAAAAGCGCTTTGGTTTTACTAAAGCGAATCCACTTTTTGAAAAACTACTCGGCATGATCTTTATCGCACTTGCAGTGCGTGTCGTAATAACACTTTAAAGCTCTCTATTGCTCCTCTCTCAATAGTAAAACATGAGAGGAGCTCCTGCTTATCCCCAGGAAACGTATAGTGCATACGTATTCATCACACAATATTTACCTTTTGGTTACACTTTGTTGGTTGTTTTTTGACAACAAGAATAAACATAACGCCTCCAATGACAACAGAGTGGGAATCCAATGGGGAAATTTAAGCTAAGTGCATTAATGCTGGCAATGGTTGCAGCAAACAGTGCTATGGCAGCGAACGAAGCAGAACGCACATCTGCAAAGGAACTTGATCCTGAGCTTGAAGTAATCGAAGTGCGCGGCTTTAGTCGCAGCTTAATTCAATCATTAAACCAAAAACGTTTTAGTGACACCGTATCAGAGCAGTTATCTGCTGATGACTTAGGTGCACTTCCCGATGTATCTATGGCAGATGCATTAACACGACTACCGGGTATTTCGGCGGTACGAACAGGTGGCCAAGCTGCCGAAATTAATATTCGAGGTTTATCTGGTGGATTCGTGTTTTCGACTCTCAATGGTCGAGAACAAGTATCGACCAGTGGTAGCCGTAGTATTGAGTTCGATCAGTATCCGTCTGAGTTAATTAGTTCGGCAGCTGTGTATAAGTCACCCAAAGCATCATTAATCGAAGGGGGCGTTGCCGGTACTGTTGAGTTACAAACAGCCAGCCCACTGGATAATGACCAGCAACACAAATTTACCGCTAATGTGCGCGGTATGTATAACGATCGTGCTTCAGAGGTTTTTGATGCCACTGAATATGGCGACCGTATTAGCTTTTCTTATCAGGGTAAGTTCTTTGATGATACCCTCGGTGTAGCGCTAGGTTATGCTCGCTTATTCCAACCTAGTGTTGCCACCCAGTTTATCGGTCTAGCATATAACGGTAATAAAGATGTTGACGGACTTGCAAATGACATCGATGGCCCTGCAGATAACCCCGCTAATGAATATATCAGTGAAGGTTTCGAGCTTCAGCATTTAGGTGGTGAAGAAACGCGTAATGGTTATTTAACATCGATTGAATGGGCACCAACCGATAACTTTAAACTGAAAGGTGATGCGTTTTTATCTCGTTTTGATAGCGAATCATTTGCCCGTGGTTTTCGGGTTAAATTTGGTGGCCCGTCAGCTGTCTATGCGAACCCCTTACTTGACGGCAATGCGGTAATCGGTGGGGCAATCAACCGCACATCAAATAGCTTTACCCGTGTTGAAATAGTCAATGATGATAATCAAGATTTTGATGAAGTTGATAGCTATGGAATTAACGCCGATTGGCAAGTAACCGAGCGCTTGAATGTCAATGCTGATGTGTCGTTATCACGCGCGAAGAGTAATTTCCGCAATGGCTTACTTTGGGCACTGGTAGCGGAAGACGCTACAGTTGATAATCCGGTATTTGATACCAATGTGTCACTAAATTATCAATTAAACGGTCTTGATTTACCTGATATTGGTTTTAATCAAGCTGATGCATTCAGCGATATTGATCGCGTTATGCTTAGTAAATACGGCATTTACCCGTATGAAAATGAAGATGAAGTCAAAGCGTTCCGACTCGATTTTAAATATGAGTTAGAGAATAACTGGTTTAGCTCAATTGAATTTGGTGCGCGTTACTCAGACCGTGAGTACAGCAATAACCGGTCAGTGTTTGAATACGGTAATGACGGCGCATTCTCAGCCACTCAACCTCCACTTCGTTTGACTGATGACATGACCACCGTGGTTGATTGGCAGGGTGAGTTTAGTTATTTCCCATCATACTTAGCGATAGATTTGGATAAAGCACTAAACGCGTGGTTCCCTAATGGCATCCCACAACCTGTTCAAACTTGGGGTAACGCTGAGGGGGTTGTTGATTTAGATGGTGATGGTGAGCCAGATACACAAGGTTATACCACTAACTACTCATGGACCATGCTACAAAGTGGTTCAGTGTATGAAGAAGTGGTATCAGCGTATCTCATGCTCAATATTGATACCGAAATTGGCAAACTGCCTGTCACAGGTAACATTGGTATTCGTCGTGTTGATACGGACCAATCAGCGACGGTGCTTGAAAACGTTGGGAGTGATCCTCAACTCGGTGCGCAATACATTGTCGATGATAACGGCATTGTTAACGACCTTTATGCACCAAACATATTAGGCATTAAATTCACAGACTACCTACCATCATTAAACCTTAACTTTAAAATCAGTGATGCAACGCAAATTCGTTTTGCTGCAGCAAAAGTGATGGCACGTGCTCCGATTAACCGTTTAGCGGGTGACGCCAGTGCATCGGTAAATAATGATGGCGAAATTAATGGTTCAAGTACGAATAACCCATTCTTAAAACCTTTTTATGCGAATCAATACGATATTTCTTATGAGCAATACTTTGAAGATACGGATGGTGCCTTAGTCGTGGCGGCGTTCTATAAGAATATTGATTCATTCATAGATACGATAGCTATTGAAAACTTTGATTTTAAAGGGAATGGCTTCAACGTCCCTGAGTACATTGTCGACCCTGTAAGCGGTGAGCAAATCGAAACGACGAATGGTGTGTACACAACTGCGGTTAACAATGCTAAAGGGGGGTATATTCGCGGGATTGAGCTTGCTTATACGCAAGTTTTCTCTTTCTTGCCATCACCGTTTGAAGGGCTAGGGATTAATGCCAGTTATTCGTATACCGAGAGTGAAGTGCAATCAATCACCGATTTAGGTGGTGATTCTGTTTCGCAAGACTTACCGGGTCTCTCAAACAACGTCTTTAACGGGACACTTTTTTACAGCTACGAAAACTTTGAAACACGCTTAAATGTGCGCTATCGCGATGATTTTGTCTCTGAGCAAGTTGCTGTCAATGAGCAAGTGGTGAACTTTGATGCGGAAACCGTTATCGATTTCCAAACATCGTATCAGTTCACAGATTCATTTGGCATGTTATTACAAGTGAATAACCTGACTGATGAGCCTACACAAAGCTACTTCGGTACAACCAGTAAAACAGGGACCACGCAATTCTTTGGTCGCCAATTTTACTTAGGTTTTACCTATAACCATTGATCAGTAAGCTGGAGATAATAATATGAAAATAATAGCTGATTTTAACCGCTTACTCATTACCTGTAGCATAGCGTTGCTAGCTGCATGTGGTGGTGGAGCTAGTAATGATATTGATTCAGGGCAAGTTTTATTGACCTGCAGCGTACCGCAGATCCCCAATGCAGCGGGTACTGAATGTGTTGATCCACCCCCGATTAATTGTCCGGCCCCAACTGTGCCTGATGAAAATAATGAGAGCTGTGTAGTTGGGGCTGATCCAACACTGCCTGATCCTGTGGTTTTTCCAGCGGATGACGAAGCCATTTTGTTCTATAACCGTACCAGTGATGATGCTTATGAAGGGTATCGTTTGCACACGTGGAATAATGATGTGTGTGATGCATATGCAGCACCGTTTGATGCGACGGATTGGGCAAATGGTCATGAGTACGATGGTATCGATCCGAACTATGGCGCGTACTGGATTGTAAAACTCAAAGACGGCTATAACGAGTGTGCCAACTTCATTGTACATATTGGTACTGAAGGTTCAGGCAAAGCGTTTGGTGATGTCGATTTAAAAATGCCATTGATGCAAGACGATGAAAAGTTCCAACGTATGAACTTTACCATTCATGGTGAACCATCAGTATTTGAATACCCAATTGTTAGCTTAGGTGAGCGTCCGGTGAGTATTTCTGGTGCGTCTGCGCATTGGATTGATCTTTCAACGGTGATTTATAAACCAAGCAATGAGCTTACGAGTATTATTAAATTGCACGCTTCAAGCAGTGCAGATTTAGCTGTCGATGAAGATACTGGTGAGTTAAATGGTCAAGTGGTTGAACTAACATCGACGTCTTTGAACGATGAGCAAGTAGCTAAAGTGCCACACCTTGCTGCATGGAATGCTTACCAAGGTAGCTGGGATGCAGCCGCTGCAAAAGAGCTGATTAAACACCAGTTGGTTGTGGCAGGCTATGATGCTGATGGCAAGCTAATTGAAGCAACTTATGTGCAAACCGCTAAAGCTCTCGATGACTTGTACACCAGCGGTGAAAGTGATGCCAATGAAGCACAACTAGGTATGCATTACGCCAATAATGGCATTGATATCTCGGTATGGGCGCCTACTGCAAGCAATATGAAATTAGCGCTTTACGATGCTAATAAAACTGAGCTTGAACAACTTGCTATGACCTTTGATAGCACAACGGGTATTTGGTCTAGTAATGTCGATATCAGTCACGATCGCCATTACTACCGTTTTATGTTTGATGTTTATCATCCTACTACCAAGCAAATTGAACGTTTATGGAGCACAGATCCTTACTCTTTAAATGTTTCAACTAATGGTTTATACAGCCAACTAATTAATCTTGATGATGACGATACTAAACCGAGTGGCTGGGATGATCGTTTTGTACCAACCATTGATTACCCCGAACAAGCGGTGATTTACGAAGGCCATGTACGTGACTTTAGTGTTCGCGATGAAACGGTAAGTGAAGCAAACCGTGGTAAGTATCTTGCGTTTACTGAGCTTGATAGTGCGCCAATGCGACATCTTAAAAAGCTAGCTGATAATGGCTTAACACATTTCCACTTACTGCCACTGACAGATATTGGCACTATTGACGAAGATGCGAGCCAACGTGTAGATATTACAGCAACGTTAGGTGATTTATGTACACGCATTAACGATGATGCCGATGCATGTAAAACCGAAGATAAGAGCGCATTGATTATTGACCTAATGGCTTCATACCTACCGGGGTCTGATGATGCACAAGCACTTGCCAATGCAATGCGTGGTGTTGATAGTTTTAACTGGGGTTATGATCCGCATCACTTTATTGCCCCAGAAGGCTCTTACGCTTCATCGCCTGAAGGTATAGCACGAGTTAAAGAAACGCGTGCGATGATTCAGTCTTTACAAGAAATTGGTTTACGTGTCGTGCTTGATGTTGTTTATAACCACACCACGTCATCAGGTGTCTGGGATAAATCAGTCTTCGATAAACTGGTACCAGGTTATTACCACAGATATAACGAAATATCCGGTGATATCGAACGCTCAACTTGTTGTGAAAATACAGCAACAGAACATGTCATGATGGATAAGTTTGTTGCTGACTCTATGGTGATTCTAGCTCGTGATTTTGGTTACGATAGCTTCCGCTTTGATGTGATGGGGCATATGCCAAAAGCGTCAATTATGACGGCTCTTAGTGCAGTGCAAGCGGTTGACCCTGATACCTATTTCTACGGTGAAGGTTGGAACTTTGAGGAAGTCGCTGATAATCGATTGTTTGTGCAAGCTAAGCAAATAGATATGGCTGGCACAGAAGTCGGTACCTTTAATGACCGAATTCGTGAAGCAATTCGTGGTGGTGCTTTCTTTAGTAATAGTGCGACAGATGGCAACTTAGCCGAGCAAGATACGCTTCGCTTATCGCTTGCCGGTAACTTACAAAACTACATTCTTAAAGACTTTAAAGGCAATTCAGCAAAAGGCAGTAGCTTTAGTTGGAATACGCAGCCTGCAGCCTATGCACTGGACCCTGCTGATAGTATTAACTATGTCTCTAAGCATGATAACGAAACATTGTGGGATCAGCTGCAATATAAACACGGCAATAACCTTAATATTGAAGAGCGTGTGCGTATTCACAATATGGCTCTAGCGATGCCATTAATGAGCCAAGGTATTCCATTTATGCAAATGGGTGCGGATATGTTGCGTTCTAAATCAATGGATCGTAATAGCTATGATTCTGGCGATTGGTTCAATTTTGTTGATTTCAGTAAAGAAACTAATAACTGGAATGTCGGTTTACCACCGGCACAAGATAACCAAGCTAAATGGGGCGAAATCGCACCAATTTCAGCAAATACCAATGCGCAAGCGATGGCAAGCGACATTGAATATGCAAGTAATGTATTTACTGAGTTCTTATCAATTCGCAGTAGCAGCCCGCTATTTAGCCTAACCACGGAACAAGACATTTTAGACCGCGTAGGTTTCCATAATATTGGAAAACGTCAACAGCAAGGTTTAGTGGTTATGAGCATTGATGATGGCGTTGGTTTGACGGACCTTGATAGCCAGTATGATGCGATTGTAGTGATTATGAATGGAACCGAGCAAAGCTTATCGCATACGGTATCTACTGCCTACGGTTTTGAGTTACATCCTGTTTTAAAAGCGAGTGTTGATTCAAGTATGTCAGCAGCAAGCTTTATGACAGGTGAGGGAGAGGGGACTTTTACAGTTCCTGCTTACACGATTGCTGTGTTTGTGAAACCACAAGGTGTTACGCAAGGTGAAGGTCTAAGTGCTAATGCTACTGCGGGTGCACCAGATATCGTGCCATTCGGTAGTACAACCGTTTATGTTCGTGGCTCATTAAACGATTGGGGTACGGCAAACGGCTTTGACTATGTAGGTAATGGCGAATATAAAATTGCCATCCCACTTACAGCAGGTAGCTATGAGTTTAAAGTGGCATCTGAAGATTGGTCTACGGTTGATTTTGGTGCGCTTTCTGCAGATGTTGCTGAAGTGATTGAAGGTGAAGACGAGCCACTTGCACGCAGTGGGGCCAATATGACCTTTACTGCAGCAATGGACGCTATCTATGTGTTCTCATTTGATGCAACCGACATCGAGAACCCAGTGCTTAAAGTGTATAACGAGGAGCCATTTGTGGGTACTTCAATCTATGTACGTGGTAATTTAAATGATTGGAGTACCAGTGACGAATTGATGTATCAAGGTAAAGGCGTTTACACCTTCACTAAGCAATTAATAGCTGGCAGCTATGAGTTCAAAGTAGCCTCTGGAGATTGGAAAACGGTGGATTATGGTTCAGGTGAAAGCAGTGCGGTTGTTACCGTAGGAACTGAGAAACTGCTTGCAGTGAAAGGTACAAACATGACTATCGACATTGCAAGGGATGGCCAATATCAGTTTGTATTTGATGCTAGCAACCTTGAAGAGCCACTCATAACCGTGTTTAACGCAGAAATGTTTGGTGAAACCCCTGTCTATCTGCGTGGAAGTATGAACAATTGGGATCCAGTTAACCTATTAACCTATGCAGGCGATGCTATATATAGTACGACAATAGCACTCGATGTTGACGATTATGAATTCAAAGTTGCGTCTAGTGACTGGAACACAGTGAATTTAGGTGGTAGTGGTGAATCGCCACTCGCTGTTCTTGGCGAAGCGGCCTCGTTAGAAGCTGTCGGTGCCAATATCTCATTGAGTATTACACAGGCGGGTAACTATCGTTTTACAGTGCAAGGACCTGATCTGAATAAACTAACAGTAATGGTTGAAGCTGTGGAATAGCTTTCCCTGCAGTACCCTTAAGCCGGGCTTTGCTCGGCTTTTTTTATTTTTATTGAAGCAGAGCTGAAGATTGTTTATGGTCATAAATCACCTATAAAGGAGCCTGTGATGTCAGAAACAAGTATATTGAGCGCCCGCTTTAATCCTAAAGTAAAACAGTATTGGTTATTACTGGGTATGTTTACCTGTGTGATTAGTATGATAGGTATTCCTTTTATCCCTATTGTTGCTCTTATTATCTGGCTGGTGGCAGGGCGTATTCTAGCCGCTATGTCGGCACAGCTATTAACGCGAAAACTGGTGGTTAAACGAGGTGTGTTCTTCAAAGAAGAAAAATCAATACCGCTTGAAAAAATCACTGATGTGGCATTAAGCCAAGGGCCTTTAATGCGCCAGTTTGGTTTGTACCGACTCAGCTTCGAAACGGCTGGGCAATCTGGTCAGGGGGCTTTGGTGTCTTTACTCGGCGTGATTGATGCTGCTGAATTTCGTGAAGCCATCCTAAAGCAAAAGGATGAAATAAGCCAAACAAGCGCTAAGGCTGAGCCACAATCTGAGGATAGCCAGTTAGCGCTTTTGCGTTCACTGACCTATAGCGTAAAAAACATTGAGCAAATGTTAGTTACGCTATTAGATGAAAAGCGTTAAACAGATTGCAACGTTGTGCTGCCAGCTTTTAGCGTAAAGGCTTTTTTGCGATCATTGAGCATGGTGTAACTGGCCGTTTTAATACTGCTTACAAATTGCCATTCTGCATGCGCTTGCTGTTCGGTGAAAGTGACTGTTAAATAACCGCGTTCAACTAGGTTATTATAGGCCAAGTCATTAACCAGTAATGCGATCACTTGTTCCATCTGTGCAACTGTTTCGGCTGATTGGCTGTTGAGTGCCAAATAGTTTTCAAGGCCAGGTGATGATACAGAAGACGTTGCAAACTCAACGCCGGCAGTGAGTGACGCTGCAAACGGATTACTCGCATCGGTAACGAGTTGGCCTGCCCATGCATTGTGAGTGTCGCCAGCGAGGACCACGAGGTTCTTCTCTGCAGTGATTGCCGTGCCAAGTATCACTTCTCTCTCGTAAGCATAACCATCCCATGCATCTAGGTTATAAGGTGCTGTTGTTTCTACCCGTGCTCGTTCTTGTGCTGTCACACTTGGATCCCCCGCTAAAATGCGTCCTTTAATTTGCGCAAGTTCGCTGAATAATACATTGGCTTTTGCAAGTAACTCACTGGGATCATTGCCTCCGGCTTGTGCTATTTGAATTGACATTAACAGTTGCAGTATTTCAAAAGGTAAGTGCATTTTAGTCATTAATACTTGCTGACCCAGTACTTGCCATTGTGTTGTTGCCGTACTTAACCCGTCGGTAAGCCAAGTGAGTTGCTCGTTTCCTAATAGGGCTCTCGATGGTGAACTGATTGCAGCGGCAAAATCGCTTTGTCCTTGTGCACTTGTTAAATCAAAGTCGGCATAGTTTAGTTGTTCATCACGGGCTAAAACACGCGTATCGAGCATGTGCAATGACACTAAATTACCAAATTCAAAACGGCGATAAATTCGTTCTTTATCGGCGACATTGCGTATTGGCATCCATTCAAAATAGGCTTGTAAGGCGTGCAGCTTACGTTCGGTAAAATCGCCTTCTCCTTCGTTATGGTTTTCAGCACCATTTTTCCACGTGTCGTTGGTAATTTCGTGGTCGTCCCACACCGTTATAAATGCGCAATTACCGTGTGCGGCTTGTAAGTCTTTATCTGTACGGTAATGGGCATAGCGTTTGCGGTAATCAGTAAGCGAAATAATTTCTTCACTGTTATCATCGGGCAGTAAGCGTCCAAGTAAGGCTGCATCCTCTGTGGCATAGCCGTTATTACCGTATTCGTAAATGTAATCACCCAAATGCAGTACCACATCTAAATCGGTTTGCTTAGCTATTTCACCATACACATGGAAAAAGCCTGCGGGGTAGTTGGCACATGACACAACTGCAAATTTTACTTGCTCAATGGCGCCCGTAGGGAGTGTTTTACCTTTCCCAATAGGTGATGTTTTGCCATTACTTATAAAGCGGAAATAATAGGTGGTGTTTGCAGTTAATCCTTGTAGATCAACTTTTAAGGTGAAATCAGTTGCCGCTGTTACGTCGGTCTCGCCATCGTGGCTAATCGTGTCAAAATTAGCATCGGTAGATGCTTGCCACTTGACTTTAATACTGGAGGTTGCGGTATCAAGAGGCGTAACGCGGGTCCAAATAATAAGGCTATCGGCCAGTGGGTCACCACTTGCAACGCCATGCTCAAAACTGACATGGGTGCTGACATCTTCATCGTCGTCTAAAGTGCAGCCCGTTAAGCCTAAAGATAAAACGGCGACCCCAAATCCGGCCGCCGATGCTTTTAAAAAATGTCTTCGTGTAAATGTCATTGCTCTGTACCTGTTAAAAGAAAAGTAAGAGCTTATCCGACCAGTGTTACTGTTCTGTGAAGCTAAAAAACGTGGCAGATTTGTTCAGCATTACACGTAATTACTGTGACATTCTCGTAACCTACGCGGGTTAGCGCTTCTGCACTAAGTGTGGCACGAGCGCTACTTGCACAGTGCAAGTAGATTGGCCGAGCAGGGTCTTTTTCAATTTCCATTAGTTTCATTTCAAGCACACCGCGCGGGATATTAATCGCACCTGTTGCGGCTTTTGTGGCATGCTCGGCGGGCTCACGTACATCAATCAATAAACCATGATTTTCGCTTAATTCTTGTTTTGCTTGCTCTGCACTAATGCGGCGCTGATTAGGGGCAACAATTTTCATTAGGTCAGGAATTGGGGTTAGCATACTAATCCTCCATGCCAAGTTTGCGTAATAGGGTGATCATAGGACACCACTTAGTGAATGCCGATTGAATTAAGTTTAGAGCAATAAATACCGTAAACCAAATCCACATAGGATTGTGAAACTGTTGGAGCAACAATGAAATACAGATCATTACACCAGCAATAAGGCGGAGCGCGTCATTTAGTTTCATAATTAAACCTCAATAACAAAGGGTGATGTAATTAATATATTAGAAAAATCTACATTAGTAAATTCTAATATTAGACTTTTCTAATATATCTATCTATACTTTACGGGTATTTAAGAATATAGAGTGGTGTGATTATGAACATCGATTTTGCGGCAATGGCCGACAATGTTGAACAAGCAGAGCAAATATTAAAGATCTTAGCGAATAAAAATCGCTTGATGATTCTATGCTCATTGCAAGAGGGAGAACTGAGTGTCAGTGAGCTTAATGAAGCGGTTCCTCTGGCACAGTCTGCTTTGTCTCAGCATTTAGCTGCACTGAGAAAAGCTGAAATTGTGGCGACTCGTCGTGAAAGCCAAACAATTTACTATCGTGTCGTTGATAAAAGTGTGATGGCTATTTTAGAAACACTTCATGGTTTATTTTGTAAAGGTAGTTAAGGGATGAATGCTATCGATAATGCCGTAAAAAATAGCTTAAGTGGGCGAATTCCAGTCATTATTTTTATAATGGCGATACTGCTCGGTCTCATGGCGCTAAAGCAAACACCACGCGAAGAGGAACCACAAATAGTGGTGCCCATGCTCGATATTTATGTTGCTGCCCCGAATGTTGAAGCCCCAGAAGTCGCTCGGTTAGTGACAGAACCATTAGAAAAGCTATTAGCGCAATTAACCGGTGTTGAACACATCTACTCGACGACACACAGTAATAATGCCGTGGTTACATTGCGCTTTGAAGTAGGCCATGATCGCGAAAAAGCGATACTCGATACGTATGCCAAGCTTTACAGTTACCAGCACACTATGGCGTCAGTGATTACATCGTGGCAAATTCGCCCCGTTGAGGTGAATGATGTGCCAATTGTGATGCTTGGGTTGTTCAGCAAAGACTCAAAACTCTATGATGACTACCAGTTAACGCGTTTTGCGAATGAAATTGCCACAAGCTTACAGCGCATTGAAAATACCAGCGAAGTCAAAGTGATAGCAGGTCGAACTCGGCAGCTCACTATCGACCTTGATGCCAGCGCATTAGCGGCACACCAAACCACTTTAAACGACGTATATTATGCCCTCAAGGTGTCTAACCAGCTGGTTAATGTTGGCAGTGTTGTAGATGGTAAACAGCACATTGCTTTGCAAGTGGGGGATGTATTACGTACTCAGTCGGCAATTGAACACCTCGTTGTTAACGTAGTAAATGGTAAAAGTGTTTATTTGAATGATGTGGCGACTGTCGCCGATGGCCCCAGCGAAGCCCAAAGTTATCAATGGCTTGCTCAATCAGATACTGAGCAGCAACTGCCATTAGTGACGATTAGTGTTGCCAAGCAAGCAGGCACAAATGCGGTGGCTGTTGCGAATCAAGTGCATGATGTGATGAACCAGCTATCGGTGACATTATTGCCTGATGAAGTTGGCTACACGGTACTGCGTGACTATGGCCGAACTGCCAATGAAAAAGTGAATAACCTCACTTCTAGTTTGGTGTTTGCAGTATTTACAGTGGTTATTTTTGTTGGCGTGTTTTTAGGCTGGCGACCCGCTATTGTGGTCGGTCTTGCGGTGCCTATTTGCTACGGTATTACTTTAACGCTCGACTTCGCATTTGGGTATACCATTAACCGAGTAACCCTGTTTGCACTGATTTTATCTCTGGGCTTACTTGTTGATGATCCTATTACAGGAATCGACAATATCAGTCGTTTTATAACTAAAAAAGGTGATAAAAAACAAAATATTGTTGATGCCATGAGTGAAATTAGAGTGGCTCTATTTATGTCGACTCTAACCATTATGGTGGCATTCTTTCCGCTTGCGTTTATTACTGGCATGATGGGCCCTTACATGGCACCTATGGCATTCAATGTGCCTGTTAGTGTAATGGTTTCAACTATGGTGGCGTTTTTTGTGACGCCATGGCTGGCCATGAAATTACTCAAAGCCCCCGTTGATGACAACATGCAATTAGAGGCCAACCCTCATAGTTTATATGAGCGTATTTTGTCGCCATTACTTGAATCTAAAGGCCGTGCAAAACTAGTACTATGGACCACCTTAGGGTTGTTTATCGCCAGTGCCATGCTGCCAGTAATGCGCGCTGTCCCATTAAAGTTGCTACCGTTTGATAATAAAAACGAACTCCAAGTCTTAGTCGATATGCCAGAAGGCACTAGCCTTGAGCAAACAGCGGCTTTTACTCGAAAAGTACAATCGGTCACTTGGCAATTAAATGAAGTGAGCGAAGCCGCAGCGTATGTCGGTCAGCCATCAAGTATGGACTTTAATGGTATGGTCCGTGGGTATTACCGAAGAGAAGCCGCAAACCTTGCTGAGCTTAGAGTATTACTAGTTGATAAAACCGAGCGTGACCATCAATCTCATGGTGTGGTTATGCGCTTACGTGCTGCATTAGCCCCTCTGGCAACCGAGGGTATTGTGCTAAAAGTGGTTGAAGTACCGCCAGGGCCTCCTGTCCTAAGCACCTTGGTGGCCGAAGTATACAGTGATCCATTTGTTGATACACACACGCACCATCAGGCTGCAGCTGCTGTTGCAAATAGACTTAAACAAGAACCGCATGTAGTCGAAGTTGATACCAGTATGGCTGCTAATGCGCCATTACAACGCTTCATAACAGATAAAACCAAAGCGTCGTTATCGGCTGTTTCAACCCAAGATATCGCACACGCTTTAGCGATTGCCTCGCACGGTGAAAATGTCGGTGTGCTCTATGTTAGTGGAGAAACTAACCCTGTCGCTATTAAATTGCAGCTACCATATCAAGATCGTAACCAATTTGCTCAGTTACTCGCACTGCAAGTTCGTGGCGACAGAGAGCTTGCAAAAACCAGCGATGAGTTTGGGCTGCAAAGTGCGCCACGTCCGCTGGTGGCATTATCTGAGTTAGGGGCATTTAAATATCACGATGTTGCAAAACCGATTATGCGTAAAGATCAGCGAAATGTGGTTTACGTCATGGCTGAACTCAATGGCCGGACACCCGCTGAGGTAATTGCCGATGTTAATGCAGATTTAGCTGTTAGCAGTAATGCGTTCAAGCAAAGTGATTGGCAAAGCAGGCATTTTTTTAGTAATGGTGGCACCGCGTCATGGCAATTACCTGCGGGGACAGAGGTCACTTTCAGTGGTGAAGGTGAATGGCGCATAACCATTGATGTATTCCGTGACATGGGGATTGCGTTTGCGTTTGCATTAACGGCCATTTTTATCATTCTGCGTATTCAAACACACTCTGCCAGTTTGTCACTGATTATTATGTCGGCTATTCCCTTGACAGTCATTGGTATCATGCCGGGTTTTTGGTTATTGAATCAATTTGGTGAGCGCAGTATTGCTGGCGCCCCTGAGCCTGTGCTGTTCACTGCAACGGCCATGATAGGCATGATTGCGCTTGCGGGGATAGTTGTGCGTAACTCACTTATTTTAGTTGAGTTTATTAATCAAGCGCGCGGGCAAGGTATGGCTATTAAAGAAGCACTTATTGCAGCGGGTACTGTGCGTATGCGACCTGTTTTACTGACCGCAGGCACCACTTTATTAGGTAACTTGGTAATCACTTTAGACCCTGTGTTCAGTGGCCTAGCGATTGCGATTATTTTTGGTATTGTGGCATCAACACTGTTCTCATTGTTTGTTGTGCCATTGGTTTATTATTTAGTGTTTGCAAAGGATGCAGCCAAAGAGGAACACGCTCATGCAGGGTAAATCGAAACTTATTGGTTCAATTATCGCGTTAATGGTCATTATTGTTGCGGTACTTTACATGGCTGGCAGCTTTTCTGATAAACAAGCCCCAGGCATAAAAAATCCCGCGGCGAGTGAGTACACAGGTCAGTTACTTACTGTGACATTGGCTGATATTGCACGTGATGAAATTGTGCCAGGGACCGTTATTGCTAAGCAAAATACCCAAATATCATCGCGCGTTATGGCGCAAGTTGAACGTTTAAATGCGCGTGCTGGTGACACTGTGCGCCAAGGTGATGTATTAATTACCTTGCAACAAGACGATTTTAAAGCACAGCTTGCTCAAAGTGACGCACAAATTAATGCTATTAATGCCTCGCTTACCCAAGCTGAAAAGCAGCTCAAGCGAGTTAATGACCTTTTCAAACAAGGTTTAGTGTCAGTCAGTGATTATGATGATGCGAAAGCAAGGTTTGATAATTTAAGCGCAAATCTAGCCATTGCTAAGCAGCAGCAAACTCAAGCGCAAGTGGCATTGAGTTTTACAAAAATTAAAGCGCCTATTTCAGGCGTGGTCGTAGAGCGATTTGCTGAACCGGGTGATACCGCCACTCCGGGCAAACCGTTACTTGCGCTTTATAACCCACAACAATTGCAATTGGCGTTTAATGTCAGAGAACAGCAAGCTATTAAGTTGGCTGTTGGGCAAACATTAACAGTAACGCTTCCAGCATTATCGACATCTATGAGCGCAACGGTAACCGAAATTGTTCCCGTAGCTGATAGCGCAGCCCGCAGTATGGAAATCCGCTTAGAAACGCAGGCTCAAATAGGGTTAATGCCGGGATTGTATGCGCAATTACGTTTACCATTGGTCACTGCCAAAGGCGTATTGATTGACCCAAGCTGGGTGCATCAATATGGTCAATTAAGTATGGTGTATGTGAAAGAAGGCGGTCATATTGTGCGTCGCTACGTACGCTTAGGCGAAATGGTGGGTAATAAGCAGCACATCGTTGCAGGCTTAACCCCTGGTGATGTGCTGGCTGTCGATTTTGAGCTTAAATAAAGGTTGCTATCTCGTCCAGTGGCTTTTTCACTAAGGCATGCTCAGGCAGGGTTGCATCAGCACTCGGGTAGCCTGCGATAAGGAGCATATAAGGGCGTTCGTTATCTTTATCTCGACCACAAACCTCGGTTAAAAAGCTCATTGGTTTTGGCGTATGCGTTAGTGTGGCAAGTCCTGCTCTGTGCAGGGCTTGAATCAAAAAGCCTGTGGCAAGGCCGACAGATTCATGCACATAATAGTTGGTGTTTTTATCATCGGATGTAATACCGCCTTTCTTTTGACTGAATACAGCAATAAGCCAAGGGGCATGCTCAAGGTAGGGTTTACTGGCATCGGTGCCAAGTGGCTTTAGAGCGTTCAGCCATTCTTCGCCAGCACGGCCTTCGTAAAAGGAGCGTTCCAGTTTTTCTGCCGCATCACGAATTTGTTTTTTAACGTCATGACTGTGTATCGCAACAAAGTGCCAAGGTTGATGGTTTGCGCCACTCGGTGCAGTACCTGCGGCTTTAATACAGGTTGCAATTATTTCTTTTGGGACTGGGCGGTCACTAAAACTGCGAATACTGTGTCGTCGCTGACTCACGGCTAAAAATTCTTCTGCACGCTTGAGCATTTCGTCGTGAGGGTATTCAATAAAATCATTGAGTGGCTTATTTTTGTGTTCTTGCATGGCTTTTCGCTTCTTATCTGTTAATGATGTCATCACATTATAGTTGTGTATGCAGGTTTCGGCGGTAGTCTTCTAACTCATTACTTAACCAGTCTTTTGATGTAAGTAACGTGCCATTGCTAAGTCTGACTTTATAGGGCTTACCGCTCCATGAACTTTTACTGGCGAGATTCTCTATAAACTTTTCGGCGGTTTTAGCGTAACGAGTTGCTTTACTGTATTTCATCGCCAAGTGTTCGGCGGCATCTTTACTTGAATGTTCGGTCCCGTTGCGAATAAAAATAGCATCGCTCTGCGCCACAAAATCTATTAAATGATTAATCTCTTGCTCTGCAGTGTTGGCATAACTTAATTGACTAACAGATAGTAACATCAGGCTCAGTAGCCAATATCCTTTGATCATTACTTTCATTGTGCTTCTTGCTCTATCGTGAGGGTTGCTATAATGGGATTGTGATCTGAACTTTCAAGCTCAGGCACAACCGTTGTTTCTATTTTGACACCACGTACCCACACTTGGTCAAGTGCTAATCCAAATGCTTTGGTGCGTTTATCGTCTAAATAGATGGCTTCATGTAAACCAAGATTATTGAGTGTCTGTGTGACGAGTTGTTGTCTTTCATCACTCCAGGTGTTGAGGTCGCCAGCAAATATAATGGGGCCGGTGTGATGGCGCATAATGTCTGCGGCATCATCGAGTTGTTGTTTTAAGTCGCTAATGCCAAAGGTAAAGTTTATAGCGTGTAGGTTAACACTGAGTAATAACTGTTGATTTGGTAAGGCATATTCAACGATATTGGTCGCTTTTGGGCTGCGCAGCCACGGTTCTACATGCGTTAATGTACAGTGTACGGTAGCTGGCCAGCGGCTTAAGGTCATGACACCAGATTGCACGTTACCACTTTTATAGCCTTTGGCAAAACGCCAATAAGGCTTTAGATTGGTAAGGGTTGAGTCTTTAATGGCTTCTTGTAATAAGACAATATCTGCACTTTCATTGAGTGTGTTTAAGTCGTTGACTAAGCCGTCAATTTGGGCTTTATAAATATTCCAACTGAGCAGTTCAAATTGATATGGCAATATATAGTGTCCCGCATAAGTTTGCAGACGGCTTTGTGCTAATTGTTGCTGGCAGCCAGCTAAATTAGCCGCCGTTTTTGTGATCCCTTGTTGTTCATCAGAAAGTGGCTCACTTGAAAGACTGTGCCAAGATAATAAACTCAAAAACAATAAGTGCAGATACGATGCCATAATGCCCCTAAATTGCTGACCTAACCCTTAGTTGAAGACAACTTAAGTTTAGTTCAAAGTAAGCATGCTAAAAAAGAGATGCTTTTCTGGTACTCAATCACATATTAACACTGCGATGTTTTACTCATAACGCAGCGCATCAATTGGGTTTAAACGCGCAGCCTTAATAGCGGGCGCTAAACCAAACACAATACCAATCAATGAAGTAAAGCCAAACGACAGCATAATCGCCCAACCCGGTATGTAGGCTTCTGGCATGCTCGGCACTAATATTGAAATCAGTGCGGCAGCGCCATAACCAATCGCTAAACCAATTAAGCCGCCAAACAGCGATAGCACGACAGCTTCAACTAGAAATTGCAGCATGATAAAACCAGGTGTTGCCCCTAAGGCTTTTAAGGTGCCGATAACGCGGGTACGTTCCGTTACCGAAACCAGCATGATATTCATCACACCAATTCCACCGACGACTAGGCTTATACCTACAATTCCAGCGGTAATGGCAGTTGCGCTACCTGTAAATTTATCAACATTAGCACGGACTTTTTCCGCGGTCTCAAATTCAAAGTCGTCTTCATCACCGTCTTTTAATTTATGAAGCTGTCTGAGAATTCGACGAATTTTAGCCAACACTTGTGCTTCGTTAGCGTCGTCTTTTAAGCGGAACATCATTTGTACATTCGTATCAACGCTACCCCCTTCGAGGGCACTCATGGTGCTGATCGGAATATTAATATAATCGTCTTGATCAAAGCCAAGTAAGCTCCCTTGCTTTTCAGCAACACCAATAATGCGAAACCACTCACCGCCCAGTTTAATGTACTCGCCAACGGGGTTGTCGGGTAAGTTAAGCTTTTCAATTATCGATGGACCAATAAAAGCAACGCGACGGCGCTTTTCGTCATCTTCTGCGCGAATAAATCGGCCTAATTCAGGGTAGGTACGGTAGGCTCTTTGATAATCTTGTTCGGTGCCCATCACTCGTGACGAGTGGCTTTTGTTGCCATACTCAGCAGCGCCAGAAAATCGCCATGTAAACATTAATGCAGTGAAGGTTTCAGCTTCTTTTATTCGCGCCTTTAAGGTTAAGAAGTCGCTATAAGTTAGCTTGGCTTGCTGTCCCACCATTTCTTTTTCAACACTGGTATAGGGCTTTATATTGGTTACATCTGGAGACATATCAGCGAGTTGGTCATTAATTTGTTTGGTAAAACCCTGCATAACGGCCACCACAGTGACAACCGCAGCGACCCCGATGATGATCCCTAAACAGGTGAGGGCACTGCGCATGGCATTGGCTTTAATTGCCATGAGTGCCGCTTTACTTCCTTCCATTATTGCAATAGCAGATCTAAACATGCAGCCTTGCTCCTTCACCTTTACGAGTGTCGCTCACCACTTTCCCATCGACGAGTCGAATAACGCGTTGACAATGGTCGGCAATATCTTGCTCGTGAGTCACTAAAATAATGGTGTGGCCTTCGTTATGTAATTCATCAAATAGGGCCATGATCTCGGTGGTCGTTTTGCTATCTAAGTTACCGGTTGGCTCATCACCAAGTAGAATGTGTGGCTTGGTTACGAGCGCGCGGGCAATGGCTACACGTTGTCGTTGACCGCCAGATAGCTGGCTAGATAAATGGTTCACTTTATCGCCAAGGCCAACACGCTGTAATGACTCAAGCGCTTTTTTTTTGCGTTCTTTCGCGGAGATAAAACGATAAACGAGCGGCTGCATAACATTTTCCAGTGCGGAAGCGCGGGGTAATAAGTTAAAACTTTGAAATATGAAACCCACGCTTTCATTGCGTTGATGAGCAAGCTCAGTTTCACTCATTTGTTTAACTAACTTATCTTTTAAATAGTAATCACCACTGGTTGGGGTATCTAAACAGCCAAGCAAATTCATTAAGGTTGATTTACCTGAACCCGATGGGCCGATGATGGCAACATACTCATTTTGTGCAATTTCGATATTGATGTCATCCAGGGCTTTGAAAACTTGCTCGCCCATTTTGTACTGTTTATTAATATTAGTCAGTTTGATTACCACAGACATCAGGATGCCCCTTTTACAAGGCTGTCTTTAATTGCCACGGTATCGCCATCTTTTAATGAACTAAGCGGTCTTGCAGGACCAATCACAATGCGCTCACCCACCGTTACACCCTGTGTTATCGCTTGCTCTATATCTGATGAAATTCCCACCTTAACAGGCGATTTAGTGACGGTGTTATCGGCGTTTAGCTTCCATACAAAGTAGGTATCGTCTTCCTTTTGAATTGCTTCAATGGGGAGTTTTAAACCATTTTCGGTAATGCTTGTGGCAATTTCAGCTCGGCAACTCATACCAGCATAAAGTTGACGCTCAGTGGCATCAAGCAGCACTTTGACTTTAAACGATAGCCCTTGCGAACCTGGTTGGTTTTTTGCTGAAGTGCCAATGTTTATGACTTTTCCTGTAAAGGGTTGATTAGGGTAGGCTGCGGCATAAATGTCGGCATGTTGATTTAACTTTATGCCAGCAATATCAGTTTCATCAACCCGTAACTCCGCTAAAATTGCACTGGGGTCGGCGACTAGCATTAGGTCTGAACCAATAATGTTTGTCGTACCGGCTATCACGGTTTCACCTTCTTTAATGTTGACAGAAGCGAGTAGCCCACTCATGGGAGCGCGAAACACACTTTTATTTAAACGGTCTTCGGCAATCAGCAACGACGCTTGTGCTTGATGATAGGCTTCACGTTTCGCTTCAATATCAATTTCGGCTAAATCACGCGCGTTTTGTAGGTTTTCATACACTTCTTGGCCTGCAAGCCCGACTTCATAGAGCTCTTTTTGTCGACTTAATTGTCGCTCAATATTTTTCAGGCGTGTTTCGCTGTGTTTAATATCAATCTCGGTTGCACGCAACACCGCTTTGTTTCGCGCCACCTCAGATTCAAATGCAGTGGTATCAAGGCGCATTAAAATATCGCCTTCGGTGACACTTTCACCTTCTTCAACAAATACCTTCGCAACCCGCCCAGTGACTTCTGAGCGTAACTGTACTTGGGTGTTAAATACCAGATTACCAGAGGCCAAAATTGAATCAGCAATACTACCTTGTTCAACGTTTGCTACATGCATTTCAGGCACTTTTTTGCTGTTTGTTATTTGCTTAGATATGAGTAATGCTGCAAATGCCGTGATAGCAAGGCTAATAATGATGGCTTTTTTCATGTTACTTCCTTGTGGGAGTAAGAGCGGCAATGCCGCTCATTTGATAGCTAGATGATTGCAATAACTGTCCAAATACCGTAGATCGCGATACTGGGTAGGGCAGCAAACAGGAGTGCTTTATTAAAGTTGAAGTTAGTCCAACACTTTAAACCGACTGCCGCTAGTACAATGCCCCAGATAGAGAAAATGTTTAGGCTTTCAAGCATGGTATAAAAAGGATGACCGACCTCAAGGCCGATGAGCAATTGATTGATTGAGGCATAATTAAAGAGGGTGGGTGAAAGCTGGTTGTTGCTGGCAGTTAAAACGAGGATCAATATACCCAAGCTTGAAATAACCATTGGCATCATGGTCCACACGCCAAACCCATACCACGCACCGTAACTATAGTTAGCCTCTGGATCTTGCTTTGATACAAATAGGTAGTAACCCGCCATCAATGCATTAATAACAGCTAAGCCAATAATACCACCAAAGAGCGCAAACCATACCTGCATATCAAGCGTTTGCTCCATGCTTTGACGGATCATTTTTTGCTCAGCAATTGTGGCATCAACACTGGCTGCAGCGACTTGCTGATCGATTAAAAACTGAGGATCTGCTTTGTTATAAAAAGCGAGCATACTTGCCGCGAGCATGCCTGCAAGTAATATGAAAGCAACAAAAGACCAGCCTTTTGCCTCCTTCACTCCATTAAACGCTTTGCTTGGGCTGATAAAAATATCAACTAGTGCTGTCACTGCATTCGACGATTTCATTATTATTCCTTGTTAAGTAACATTTATTTTTAGGTACTAAAATACCCTGATTTATTATTAATTAGAAGTCTGATTTGTAACTATATGTTAACAGTTGTGAATAGGGAAATTGTGTTATTCTTTAAAGAGTAAGATAGGTGGAATAATCAAGATTAAGTAGGTATATATAGTGAATAACAATGTGCGTTGTATTGATGAATTAGTACTGGGATTTTGGCGCTTGCTAGATTGGCAAATATCACCACAGCAATGCTTAAGCTTTTTAGAGCAAGCCATTGAAGTAGGGGTTACACACACTGACCATGCTGATATTTATGGTGAATACGGCTGCGAAGCTGAATTTGGTAAAGCGTTACAATTAAAGCCGAGTATTCGTGATGAAATAAAAATAATCACTAAATGTGGAATTAAACCCGCATTTCCCAGTTTAGGCTTGCAAGGCAAAGCGAATCATTATGACTCGAGTGCAGCACATATCATCGCATCCGCTCAGCAATCGCTTAAACACTTTAATACCGACCGATTAGATGTGTTATTGATCCATCGCCCTGATTATTTAATGAATGCAGATGAAGTAGCTGAAGCATTCAATACTTTAAAAGCAAATGGTGATGTTATTGACTTTGGTGTTTCAAACTTCACGCCGTCACAACTCAGCTTACTGCAGTCCCGTTTAGACTTTGATTTAGTCACGAATCAAATAGAGTTTTCGCCTTATGAGATGAAAGCGCTTGATGATGGGACTTTGGATCAATGCCAATTACTTGATATTAAACCCATGCTTTGGTCACCTTTAGCGGGCGGGCGTTTATTTTCAAATGACGATGAAAAAGCAGTGCGTTTGCGTGCGGTGTTGGAGCAAGTTGGCAACGAAATTGGAGCCAGCTCTATCGATCAAGTTGTGTATACTTGGTTACTCATGCACCCAAGTTTGCCATCGGTAGTATTGGGTACAGGCAACATTGCCCGGGTTAAATCAGCCGTCGCAGCGAAAGAATTCACGATGAATCGTGAGCAATGGTATCGTATTTGGCAAGGCTCTACAGGCCACAGTGTGCCATAATTTTAAAGTGCGCTTTAACGAGAAAAGGGCCTTTCGGCCCTTCGTGTTGCAGCAAGTAACACATTCTTTTTTAAAGCGTAAAGTCAACTGCGTAAGCGACATACACTTTTACATCAGAGCCATCAATGTCTGTGTCAGACACGCCAAATGTAAAGCCGTCTTTTGACACAGAAACACCGTAGTCAATGATATTATCATCACCAATGAAATCGCCTGAGTAATGACCCAGATGAAGAGCCATTTCTGCACCGGTACTGCCAACTGGGAAGCTATAGTCAGCATTTAAGTATAAAGAATCTCCAAAATCTGTACCGTCACCGCTGGCTGCTGATGTAGCAAGGATTGCAGCACCAAAAGTGAAACTACCCATGCTGATGCTACCGTAGATCTCTGAAAAGTCAGCGTCAGTATAAGATGCTGCATCAGGGTAAGCATAATAAATGTAGCCAACATCGTAGCTAAATGTTTCATTGATATCACCGCCAAAACCTGCATAAAGGTCTAGCTCGTAAGTCATGTCGTCAGCCCAGCTGGCATTCGATACCCAAGTACCTGCGTAAAAGCCAGATTCACTTGCGTAATCAATACCGCCCTGAATTGCAGCATCACCCCCAGTTTGCTCTTGACCACGCCATAAATAGTTTGAAGTAGCCGCAGCGTTTGCTGTTACTTCTGCATAACTATATGTTGAGCTCAAAGTTAATAGCGCAATGGCGCTTGCTACGACCGTTTTTTTTAGTTTTAGCATGTTTCTCGTATCCTGTTGTTATGTTGATTTGCCCCATTTCAGATTGCAGTCTGGTTATTATTTGAGGACAGTTTTTATGTGTTGTCTGGATACGATGTAGCACTGGTTGTGCCAAGTTAATTCTGAAAGGGATATTTTATGTTTAACTGCTTTAAAAACAGCCTTTTAAGCGTGTTATTTTTTAAAGTTTAGATTTATTTGAATTGTTCATGCGCACACCTGTGGTGCAAAAAATAACCCGGTTGCACAATCGCGAAGCAACCAGGTTTTTCTTGTTTGATAGAGACTTAGCCAAAAATGGCACGCATTAGGCTGATTGTTTCTTCAACGCTACGGCCTTTTTCAACTTCGCTGATGATAGAGTCTCGTTTTGCTTTTATATGCTCGGGGATATCGTCACTTGCAAGCGCGCGGTCTACTAAAATCTCAGCAGACTCTTTGCCGCGACGCACGGTTTTTTTGCCTGCAGAACTGCCCGTGCTCTTCGGTTTGCTAAGCAGTTTAATGTAGTTAGAGTTATCAGCCGTGGTGTTATCGGCATAATAGAAGAAGCACGGTAGTAACGCTTTTATCTCAATAAGTGATTGTTCATGATCATTTGCTGCAGCAGCCATTTTAAACCAAGGCATGCTATGAATTGCAGTAACCACGTCTTGCCAATAACGTTCAAAATCACGGTTGTTTAATTTAGGAACTCCCAACGAAGCACAAAGCGCATCAAGCTTACTATTTGTAATAGGCGTAAATACATCTGGGCGGCGCATTGCTAATAAGCGTGTTGCAGGCGCAAGCGTTGGTTTCTCTTCGCTGCCTGTAAAGGCCATAAAGTAAGCAACCATAAAATGTTGATAGTGTTCTTGTGTCACATCGCCTTCTAGGGGAATGTGCGCTAGGGCTTCGTCAAAAGCCGCAGGCAGGTCGCTCAACATTTGATGGAACCCTTTGGCGCTTTTGGTTGAAGCAAACCATTCAACATCAAAGTTATAGCTACTTGGGTCAAGAGAAGCCGTGTGTTTGCCTGCAAAAGCCAAGCGGTCTTCTGGAATCATTTCTTTTAAAGTTTGTGATTTAATTGTGCCAATGTAGTTTGCTAAACGTAATTGCTCATCAAGCGCAATGAGCTCTTTATGTTGCTCAATAAAGCCAGTAACAACAGGCCAAGGTGCAACGCGCAGCGTTTTCAATTGCAAGAAGCTAATGGCAGAGATCAGTAAGTCGTGAAGTTTTTTTAATGTCGGTAACTGCTTATCTTCTAATAAATCATAGTTAATACGATCGCGGCTTGCACTGAGTAGCTCATAGCACCAACCTAAGAAGTCTTCTGGGTGGTTGTCTACTTTCACGGCCATTAGGTTGAGGCTAAGCTCTGAAGATTGCTTGAGAATATTTTGATAAATTTGACTTTCTTGCTCGCTAAGCGCCATTTTTGACGGTGAAATAAGCAGTTTCTTCATGCCTTGTAGACTCTCCAGTTTGATATATTTTTTAGTCACTTTATTTTAGCTTAAATAAGCTAACAGCAACAGGGGCGTGCATCATACCGAAGAATACAGGGGATGCAATCTTGATAAGTTAAATCTGCACAAGATTGCATTTAAAGGCGTTAATCTGCTTCGTCTAGTGAAAATAATTGCTCGACAGTTGTATTAAACTGCCGGGCTATCTTTAATGCAATGATCACTGAAGGCGTAAAGCGAGACGTTTCGACCGTACTAATTGTTTTACGTGAAACAGCGATAGCATCGGCTAGCTCTTGTTGCGAAAGCCCTGCGGCTTTGCGATATTTTGCAATATGATTTTGCACTATTGCTCCTAGTCTCTACTTTGCCAAAGAATTGAGATGCCATATATTAAACTCATTTCAGCCAGGTAAAAGGTAGCCATCATGCTATGAGAAACATCTAAAGCTAACTCATCAGACAATAAATACACCGCACCCATACTAAAGAGTAAACCAAGTACAACATGTTTATAGGCAATGGTGTCAATCGTATTTAAAAACTCATCTTTATAAGTAAGGCGATATTTCATTTTCCATGTAAATCCACCTCTTATCACAAACATACAGAATGATCCCAGAAAAGCAGCACTGCCTAAAAACAACAAGGGGGCCGATGTTTGATTAAGCGCAGGGTAAACACTGATAATGAGTAGAGTGATCCCCATAAACATTGAAAACCATGCATTTTGGCTCATAAATTTCTCTTCCGTTTGGATATCTTGCTTTGACATAAATCTTCCTTTTAATTTTAGTTGTAACCTCTAGGTATCAATGTAACCTTTGGGTATCATCTAGTCAACTATTTAATGTAACCTAAAGGTTTCAAAATATTTCAGCGACGATTCATATTTGTCTACCTAAGCTTGCTGAATAGCCTTTTTATTTGTTTAGCAATGATTTTCGGCTTAACACCCGCTATGATATGAACAATGTTTGCCCATTTTTAAGGATGATTATGAAAACCTTACTAAAGATTATTGGTGTCATATTCGTATTACTAATTGCCTTAGTAATCGCCGCACCGTTTCTTATTCCAACTGATGCAATCTTTAACAAAGTCTCGCAGCAAGTTGAACAAACGACGGGTCGAAGCCTCACCATTAACGGTGATAAAAAACTGTCGGTTTTCCCTTCGTTGAAGCTTGAACTGAATGATGTGCATTTTGCTAATATGCAAACGGGTTCACAAAAAGACATGGCAAGCATGCAACAGTTGGCCATTCATATTCCCTGGATGTCGCTTTTCGGTGGTGAGTTTAAACTTGATAAGTTCGTTATCAACGAGCCAACAATTTTGTTAGAAACTGATAAAAATGGCAAAGCTAACTGGCAGCTGTTTGATGGCGTAGCCGAACAACCAGAGACTGAGCAACAAAAGAGCTCAGGAGCTGTAAATTTGCCTGATAACTTTGATATTCAGTTAGGTGAAGTGGCAATTTATGGTGGAACCTTCACGTATCTAGATGGTAAAACAGGCGCAAAACAGCAGATCAGTGACTTAGAGCTAGCTATTTTACTCCCATCACTGCGTAAAACATTAGAGCTCAAAGGCGGGATTACCTATATGGGTGAGCGCTTTGAACTTGATGTAACCCTTGATACACCCGTGAAAGTGATTGAAGGAGCGACTTTTAATGTCAGTACAGAGGTTGATTCACGTTTGGTAGATATGACTTTTAAAGGTGCGATTGCTGAAATGGGTCAAGATGTACAAGGTCAATTGTCTATCAGTGGTGATTCGGTTAAAAATATTGCTAATTGGCAAGGTGTGGACTTAAATGCCAAAGACAATGCTTTTAATGCCTTTAATGTTAAAGGGGCCATGCATCTACAAGGTGACAAATTCAAACTAACAGAGCTTTTGGCAACATTAGATGAATTACAAATCAAAGGTAAAAGCGACATTAACCTTGGTAATCGCTTAGCGGTCAATGCGGATATTGATTTAGGCATGCTCGACTTAAATCCGTACCTTCCAGAAGGCGTTGCAAAAGAGGCACAACCTTTACCTGCAGAAGATGCACCCGCTCAGCCTATCGTATGGGATGATACTAAAATTGATTTAAGTGGTTTAAATGCCTTGGATGCGAGTGTAGTTGTTCGCTCAAGTGGTCTAAAAGCCAAGAAGATCACACTCGGTGAGAACCAATTCACTGTAAACCTTAAAAATGCTGTAGCGAAAGTAAGCCTAGACAAATTTGTTGCTTATGAGGGCAATGGTAAAGGTGTTATTACACTCAATGCAAAGCAAGCTCCTTATGCAATCTCAACTAACTTCGCTTTAGATAAAATCGATGCGCAGCCATTATTAACTGACGCAGCAGGTTTTGATAAGTTAATGGGTAAAGGTTCATTAAACTGGAATTTAACGACAACGGGTCAAAGCCAGAAAAGCTTTATTAATGCGTTGAATGGTAAATTAGCATTTGAATTTGCAGATGGGGCAGTTAAAGGCGCAAACATTGCTGAAATGGTCCGTAAAGCAAAAGAGCTAATCAAAGGTAACTTGGGGGCCGTATCAGAAGGTCTCGATACAGGCTTCGATAACTCTGAGCAAACAGATTTCTCAGCGTTAACAGGCAGCTTTAATTTCACTAATGGGGTGGGTGAAAACCGTGACTTGTCATTATTAAGCCCGCTTATTCGTATTTCGGGGGCTGGTAAGGTGGATTTACCGATGACCAACGTTGATTATCGTCTCGTGACAGGCATCGTTGATTCAATTGAAGGGCAAGGTACCACAGATGACAGCACAGGCTTTAAAATTCCACTGCGTATTAAAGGCCCATTCCATGATGTGGGTTATAGCCTCGATGTGAGTGATGCGGCCAAAGAAGAAGTGAAAGAAAAAGCGAAAGATAAAATAAAAGATAAGCTTAAAGGCTTATTTGGAAATTAATAAAAATTTAATTTAATCCTTAAAGCAGGGCGCATCGGCGCCCTGTTTGTTTTATAATCAATAACAAACCAGTAAACGGTTGTAAGCCCACCTTGATATAGCGACCCTTTATTATAAATTAATTAAAAAATAACCTACCACTTCATTGCTATTGCTGATACAATTGCCCGCCCTTAAGAGACAACTCGTGTGTTTTTTGAGTGGAATTTAACCGAAATGTCTTGATTTTAAACAAAATTAAGACGTGTTGTAATATCTACACCGGAGGTCATTAACATGATCCAAATGCAAACTCAGCTGGACGTTGCTGATAACAGCGGCGCTCGCAAAGTGCAGTGTATTAAAGTCCTTGGCGGTTCGCACCGTCGCTATGCAGCGGTTGGCGATATCATCAAAGTTTCTGTAAAAGAAGCGATTCCTCGCGGTAAAGTGAAGAAAGGTGATGTTAAAAACGCAGTAGTTGTGCGTACTAAAAAAGGCGTTCGTCGTCCGGACGGTTCTTTGATCCGTTTCGATAGCAATGCGGCTGTTATCTTAAATGATAACTTACAGCCAATTGGTACTCGTATCTTCGGCCCTGTGACTCGTGAACTTCGTACTGAAAAGTTCATGAAAATCGTTTCACTAGCACCAGAAGTACTATAAGGAGTCTATCATGGCAGCAAAAATCCGTCGTGATGACGAAGTAATCGTACTAGCCGGTAAAGACAAAGGTAAGCGCGGTAAAGTGCTTTCAGTTGTTACTGAGTCTGGTCGAGTATTTGTCGAAGGCATCAACTTAATCAAGAAGCACCAAAAGCCTGTTCCTCAGTTGAACCAAGCTGGCGGTATTGTTGAGAAAGAAGCGTCTATCGACGTATCAAACGTTGCGATCTACAACTCGGAAACGGGTAAAGCAGATCGTGTAGGTTTCAAGATTGAAGATGGTAAGAAATTACGTATCTTTAAATCTACTGGTAAAACTATCTAATAGTTGGAGTAGAATGATGGCGAAACTGCATGAAGTATATAAAGACAAAGTAGTGGCTGAACTTCAAGAGAAGTTTGGTTTCAGCTCTGTCATGCAAGTCCCTCAGATCGAAAAGATCACATTAAACATGGGTGTGGGCGAAGCTCTAGCTGACAAGAAGATCCTAGATAATGCTGTTGCAGATCTAGAAGCAATCTCTGGTCAGAAACCTCTAATCACTAAAGCACGCAAATCTGTTGCTGGCTTCAAAGTGCGTGAAGGTTACCCAATTGGTTGTAAAGTAACCCTACGTGGCGAGCGTATGTGGGACTTTTTTGAGCGTTTGGTTTCAATCGCTATCCCACGTATCCGTGACTTCCGTGGTGTAAGTGCTAAGTCTTTTGATGGACGTGGTAACTACAGCATGGGCGTACGTGAGCAAATCATCTTCCCAGAAATTGATTATGATAAAGTAGACCGTGTACGCGGTATGGATATCACTATCACTACTTCTGCGAAAACAGATGAGGAAGGCCGTGCGTTGTTAGAAGCGTTTAACTTCCCATTTAAGAAATAAGGGTAGGGTTATGGCAAAGAATTCTATGAAAGCGCGCGAAGCAAAGCGCACTAAATTAGTTGCTCAGTATGCTGAAAAGCGTGCTGCACTAAAAGCTATCATCAGTGATGTGAAAACATCTGACGATGATCGTTGGGACGCGGTATTAAAGCTACAAGCTTTACCACGTGATTCTAGCTCTTCACGTCAACGTAATCGTTGTAACGTTACGGGCCGCCCACATGGTTACCTTCGCAAATTCGGCATGAGCCGTATTAAAGTTCGCGAAGCAGCTATGCGCGGTGAAATTCCTGGCCTTAAAAAGGCTAGCTGGTAATAGTATCACGGGAGTAAGACTATGAGCTTGCAAGATCCTATTGCGGATTTGTTTACACGTATCCGTAACGGTCAGTCAGCGAAGAAAGTATCAGTAACGATGCCAACTTCAAAACTGAAAGTAGCAGTAGCTAAAGTATTAAAAGATGAAGGTTATATCGCAGATTACGCTGTAAGCGGTGAAGCGAAGCCTGAGCTAGCAATCGAATTAAAATATTTCGAAGGCAAAGCTGTTATTGAAAATATCCAGCGTGTTAGCCGCCCTGGTCTACGTATCTATAAGAAACGTGACGAATTACCTAAGGTAATGGGTGGTCTTGGTATCGCTATCGTATCAACTTCTAAAGGCCTAATGACAGACCGCGCAGCACGTAGTGCCGGCGTTGGTGGTGAGATCATTGGCTTTGTAGCTTAATCGGAGGGGAACTATGTCTCGCATAGCAAAGGCACCAATCAATGTTCCTGCCGGTGTAGAAGTTACATTAAAAGGCCAGGACATCACAGTTAAAGGCAAAAACGGTGAATTAACTCGCACTATCAACGATGCTGTTGAAGTACAAGTTAACGACAACGTTATTACAACTTTACCTCGTGAAGGCGTAGTCAATGCATGGGCTCAAGCAGGTACTGCTCGCGCTCTAATCAACAATATGATTGTTGGTACGCATGAAGGTTACGAGAAGAAGCTTCAGTTAGTAGGTGTTGGTTACCGTGCAGCGGCTAAGGGCAAAGTTTTAGACTTAACTCTTGGTTTCTCACACCCAGTGAATTTCGAAGTACCTGAAGGTATTACGATTGAAACACCAAGCCAAACAGAAGTTCTAGTTAAGGGCGTAGACAAGCAGTTAGTTGGTCAAACAGCTGCTAACATCCGTGCATACCGTAAACCTGAGCCTTATAAAGGTAAAGGTGTTCGTTACGCGGACGAGAATGTACGCCGTAAAGAGGCTAAGAAGAAGTAAGGTAAGACGATGGATAAAAAAACAGCTCGTCTACGTCGTGCTAAGCGCACTCGTAGAAATTACATTGAACAAGGCACAACGCGTCTTGTTATCCACCGCACGCCACGTCACATTTACGCTCAAGTAGTTACTGCTGAGGGTACTGTACTGGCTGCTGCTTCTACTGTTGAAAAAGCAATTAGCGAAACAGTTAAAGGCACAGGTAACGTAGCAGCTGCTCAAGCAGTTGGTAAAGCGGTTGCTGAACGTGCAGCTGACAAAGGCATCGAAAAGATTGCTTTTGATCGCAGTGGCTTTAAATATCACGGCCGTGTGAAGGCGCTTGCTGATGCAGCGCGTGAAGCCGGTTTGCAATTCTAGGAGTAGACAATGGCTAACGTAGAAGCAAAGCAACAACAGCCTGATTTGGCTGAAAAGCTAATCGCGGTAAACCGTGTGTCTAAAGTGGTTAAAGGTGGTCGTATCTTTAGCTTCACTGCACTAACTGTAGTTGGTGACGGCGCAGGTAAAGTAGGTTTCGGTTATGGTAAGGCACGTGAAGTTCCAGCTGCTATTCAAAAAGCAATGGAAAAAGCACGTCGTAACATGATCAGTGTAGACCTAAACGGTAACACGCTACAGCACCCAATCAAGGGTCGCCACGCGGGTTCTAAAGTATACATGCAGCCTGCTTCAGAAGGTACAGGTATCATCGCCGGTGGTGCGATGCGTGCAGTACTAGAAGTAACTGGTGTACAGAACGTATTGTCAAAAGCATACGGTTCAACTAACCCGATCAATATCGTTCGTGCAACGATTGCAGCTCTAGAGAACATGAACTCTCCAGAGTCAATCGCTGCTAAACGTGGTCTTAGCGTAGACGAAATCACGGGGTAAACCATGGCTAATAAAACTGTTAAAGTAACACAAGTAAAGAGCTCTATCGGTCGTTTACCGAAGCATAAAGCTACATTACGCGGTCTTGGTTTACGTCGTATCAATCACACTGTTGAGTTAGAAGACACAGCATGTGTGCGTGGTATGATTAACCAAGTTTCTTACATGGTAAAGGTTGAGGGTTAATTCGATGCGTTTGAATACACTTTCACCTGCTGCTGGTGCAAAAACTGAAAAGAAACGTCTAGGTCGTGGTATTGGTTCTGGTCTTGGTAAGACTGGTGGCCGTGGTCATAAAGGCCAAAAATCACGTTCTGGCGGTAAAGTACGCGTTGGTTTCGAAGGCGGTCAAATGCCTATGCAACGTCGTCTACCTAAATTTGGTTTCACTTCACGTAAATCATTAGTATCTACTGAAGTAAACCTTTTTGAAATCGCTAAAGTTGAAGGCGATGTAGTAGACGTAAACGCGTTACAAGCAGCTGGTCTAGTTAAAAAGAACATCCAGTTCGTTAAAGTAGTAAAATCTGGCGAAGTTTCACGCGCAGTTACCGTTAAAGGTCTTAAAGTGACCAAAGGTGCTCGCGAAGCTATCGAAGCTGCCGGAGGCAAGGTAGAAGACTAAGGAAGTACTAATGGCTAAACCAGGTCAAGATATGAAAAGTGCACAAAGTGGGCTTTCGGAATTGAAGCGTCGATTACTATTTGTATTGGGTGCTATCATTATTTACCGTCTAGGTTCATTCGTGCCGATCCCTGGGATTGACGCCGCTGTACTTGCCGATTTCTTCGAGCAACAAAAGGGCACCATTGTTGAAATGTTTAACATGTTCAGCGGTGGTGCGCTTGAGCGCGCTTCAGTGTTGGCACTGGGTATTATGCCGTATATCTCGGCTTCGATTATTACGCAACTATTAACGCATATGTATCCGCCGTTTATAGAGCTTAAGAAAGAAGGCGAGCAAGGGCGTAAGAAAATCAGCCAGTATACACGCTATGGCACGCTTGTGCTTGCTACTATCCAATCAATCGGTATTGCCACAAGCTTACCGGGTATGATGGACGGGTTAGTTGTTAACCCTGGTATTGGTTTCTACTTCACTGCTGTAGTGAGTTTAGTTACCGGTACTATGTTCCTTATGTGGTTGGGCGAGCAAATTACAGAACGCGGTATCGGTAACGGTATTTCAGTTCTGATTTTTGTTGGTATCGTAGCAAACCTGCCGTCTGCTATTGGTTCGACAGCCGAAATGGCGCGCCAAGGTGATCTGAATGTACTTGTACTGTTATTGATTGCTGTAATCGTATTCGCTGTTACTTACCTCGTTGTATTCTTCGAGCGTGGTCAACGTCGTATCGTCGTTAACTATGCTAAGCGTCAACAAGGTCGTCAGGTATTTGCTGCTCAAAGCACGCACTTACCGCTGAAAGTAAACATGGCGGGTGTTATTCCACCAATCTTTGCTAGCAGTATAATTCTGTTCCCTGGTACAATTGCAAGCTGGTTCGGCCAGGGTGAAGGTCCGGTCGCTGATGTGCTACAAGCAATCGCTACAACATTGACTCCAGGTCAACCGTTATATGCGATGGTTTTAGCTGCGGCTATTATCTTCTTCTGCTTTTTCTACACCGCGTTGGTATTTAACCCGCGTGAAACAGCAGATAACCTGAAAAAATCTGGCGCATTTATCCCAGGTATTCGTCCAGGTGAGCAGACATCTAAATACATTGATAAAGTGATGACACGCCTGACATTGGCAGGTGCTTTGTATATAACCTTTATCTGTCTGGTGCCCGAATTCATGACTATGGCATGGCAAACGCCATTCTATTTCGGCGGTACATCAATTTTGATTATCGTTGTTGTAATCATGGACTTTATGGCACAAGTACAGACGCATCTGATGTCACATCAGTATGATTCTGTGCTGAAAAAAGCAAACCTTAAAGGCTACGGCCGATAAGGTCAGTTTACGGAGTTGAGCAATGAAAGTACGTGCTTCCGTTAAGAAAATATGCCGTAACTGTAAAGTTATTAAACGTGCTGGTGTAGTACGCGTAATTTGCAGTGAGCCTAAGCATAAGCAAAGGCAAGGCTAATTAAACAGTCGTGCAGGCTGAGTTATTTACTCGGCCTGTGTTTTTAGTTGTGATTTGGTCTTCGTTTGAGTATCCTTACGGGCTTTTCAAACAGATGATAACCAAATTCAAATATAGGAGATGTGTTAGTGGCCCGTATCGCTGGCATTAACGTCCCTGATCATAAACATGCAGTTATCGGTTTAACTGCTATTTATGGCATAGGTAAGACTCGCTCTAAGGCTATCTTAGCAGCGACTGGTATCGCCGAGACCACAAAAATCGGTGAGCTTTCAGACGAAACACTTGACGTATTGCGTGAAGCAGTTGGCAAGTACACTGTAGAAGGTGACCTTCGTCGTGAAGTTACATTAAATATCAAGCGCCTTATGGACCTTGGTTGTTTCCGTGGCCTACGTCACCGTCGTTCGTTACCACTACGTGGTCAACGTACTAAGACTAACGCGCGTACTCGTAAGGGTCCTCGCAAGCCTATCAAGAAATAAGGTGGGGTAGATTATGGCTAAAGCACCAATTCGTCGTAAGAAGGTTAAAAAGCAAGTTGCTGATGGTATGGCTCATGTTCATGCTTCTTTCAACAACACTATTGTAACAATTACCGACCGTCAAGGTAATGCACTATCATGGGCTACTGCCGGTGGTTCAGGTTTCCGTGGTTCACGTAAATCTACTCCATTTGCTGCTCAGGTTGCTGCAGAGCGTGCAGGTACTGCTGCTCAAGAATACGGTTTAAAAAATCTAGAAGTGTTCATTAAAGGTCCAGGTCCAGGTCGTGAATCTGCTGTACGTGCTTTGAATGCTGCTGGTTACCGTATCACCAACATCACTGACGTGACGCCAATCCCTCATAATGGTTGTCGTCCACCGAAGAAACGTCGCGTTTAACAATAGGTTAGGAGAAATAACATGGCAAGATATTTGGGCCCTAAGCTCAAGCTGAGTCGTCGTGAAGGTACTGACCTGTTCCTTAAGAGCGGCGTAAGAGCTATCGACTCTAAGTGTAAACTTGAGACTGCACCTGGTCAGCACGGCGCTCGTAAAGGTCGCTTATCTGATTACGGTTTACAGTTACGTGAAAAGCAAAAAGTACGTCGTATCTACGGTGTATTAGAAAAGCAATTCCGTAACTACTACAAAGAAGCTGCTCGCCTTAAAGGTAATACAGGTGAAAACTTGTTACAGCTTTTAGAGCAACGTTTAGACAATGTTGTATATCGCATGGGTTTTGCTAGCACACGTGCAGAAGCACGTCAGTTAGTTAGCCACAAAGCGATCTTAGTTAATGGTCGTGTTGTGAATATTCCTTCATACGTAATTACACCAGAAGATACTGTTGTAATTCGTGAGAAGTCTAAAACACAAGCACGTATCATCGCTGCTCTAGAGTTGGCTGAGCAACGTGAAAAGCCGACTTGGGTTGAAGTTGACGGTAAGAAAATGGAAGGTAGCTTCAAGCGCCTACCTGAGCGTTCAGATCTGTCTGCGGACATTAACGAACAACTAATCGTCGAACTTTACTCTAAGTAAAGTTAAGAGTTAAGAGAGGATAAAATGCAGGGTTCTGTTACCGAATTCCTAAAACCAAGGTTAGTCGATATCGACGCTATCAACCCAACGCGTTCTAAAGTAGTTTTAGAACCATTAGAGCGTGGCTTCGGTCATACTCTGGGTAATGCCTTACGCCGTATACTGTTATCATCTATGCCTGGATGTGCAGTAACTGAAGTAGAAATCGACGGTGTATTGCATGAGTACAGCGCGAAAGAGGGCGTACAAGAAGACATCATTGAAATTCTGTTAAACCTTAAAGGTCTAGCAGTAACTTTAGAAGGCAAAGATGAAGTTTTTCTGACCCTGACTAAATCTGGTGTAGGCCCTGTGACTGCGGCTGATATTCAGCACGATGGTGATGTAACTATCGCCAACCCAGATCACGTTATCTGTCACCTAACGACAGATAGCAGCGAGATCAGCATGCGTATTCGTGTTGAGCGCGGTCGCGGTTATGTGCCGGCATCTAGTCGTTTATCCTCTGATGACGATGAGCGTCCAATTGGTCGATTGCTGCTTGATGCATCATTCAGCCCAGTTGAACGTATTGCGTACTCGGTTGAATCAGCCCGTGTTGAGCAACGTACAGACTTAGACAAGTTAATCATTGATATGGAAACGAACGGCACTTTAGATCCTGAAGAAGCGATCCGCCGTGCGTCTACTATCTTAGCTGAGCAATTAGATGCATTCGTAGATTTACGTGATGTAACTGAGCCAGAAGAGAAAGAAGAGAAGCCAGAATTCGATCCTATTCTACTTCGTCCAGTTGATGATCTTGAACTAACAGTACGTTCAGCAAACTGTTTGAAAGCCGAGCAAATTCAATATATCGGTGATTTAGTTCAGCGCACTGAAGTTGAGCTTCTTAAAACGCCTAACTTAGGTAAGAAGTCTCTAACTGAAATTAAAGACGTGCTAGCTTCACGTGGTCTATCTCTAGGTATGCGCCTAGAAAATTGGCCGCCTGCAAGCCTAGCTGAATAATCTAAATCACTATATTAGTTTAGTTAGAAGGATAGGGTCATGCGCCATCGTAAGAGTGGTCGTCAATTAAACCGTAACAGCAGCCATCGCAAAGCGATGTTCAGCAACATGGCTGGTTCTTTGGTGAAACATGAAATCATCAAAACAACTTTGCCTAAAGCGAAAGAGTTGCGCCGTGTAATTGAACCTTTAATCACACTGGCTAAGACTGACAGTGTAGCAAACCGCCGTTTAGCGTTTGCTCGCACGCGTGATAATGAAGTAGTTGGCAAATTGTTCAGCGAAATCGGTCCTCGTAATACAGACCGTCCAGGTGGTTACACTCGTATTCTTAAGTGTGGCTTCCGTGCTGGTGACAATGCACCAATGGCTTATATTGAACTAGTTGGTCGCCCAGCGACAAACGAAGAAGTTCAAGAAGACGCACAGTCTGCAGAGTAAGTCGTAAAGACACCAAAAAGCCGAGCTTATGCTCGGCTTTTTACTTTCTTGGTATGCGATCTATTGCCATCTAATTTCTCAGTAAATTGTGGTCAGGTATCTTATAAACAGCAGCCCCCTCTTTTTTAGGCACGTTTCGTCCACTCTATTCTTTTCACCAGCAGATTCTTTTCACCAGCAGATTCTTTTCGACAGTTAGCTCTTTTAGACATTCGATAACGCTTACCATTTATTATTAATAGCCACATTTCTGCTTGGTACTTATATTAATCCGCAATAATACTTAATCATTTTGAGTTATTAAACCAGTCGCTAGCTGCGTTAAAAATGTCTGATTTACGACTGCATAGATGCAGGAGGTAGAGCAATGCAGGAGCAATTGCCGAGAACACCTCAATAACGACATTTTTGCCTTGTTATTAACGCGGTTTTATTGCTTCAAAATAGACCACTTAATTAAGTACAATGGTATAAAAATGAGATCAAGGCGAGTAATGAATCTTTACCATTAGAACAATCATCGGCTTTAAAGTTTAGTCTGTTTAATGGTCTTATTTATAGAGCGTTGAGCTCGCTAAGTCGTATTACAACGATCAGTAAATAGCAGAAGCTCATGGTAGTGAATAGATTAGTTTTGATGAACTTATCATTGTCGATACTTATAACGATATAGAACATGTAACTAAATCGAACATACGCAAGAATGGCCTATTACCAGAATACTGTATCAGCGAGAGCTGATGATATACATTTTCACGATTTGAATTTTAGTTGAGCCCTTATTACAAACTTAATGATGCAGTTTTATTTGGTTTGGGGGGAAGACATGCAAGTATAGAATGATTTCGCTGAGTAAAAGAGTGTTAAACCAACTAGTGTGTTGGTACGTTCGGTCAAAAAACACATACCCTCAATTAAATAGTGCGAGGAGTTTGCAAGTAGTGTGGTTGAACTAAGGTACCTTTCGCCTGAACATAACATTCCATTAAGCAGAATATAAATCGACACAATATGAAGTGTATAGAGTTGGGAGCAGCTAGCATTCATGAGAACAATAAAACTGATGGAAGCTACTTCGGCACTTTCTATCATGAGCCCTTTTAGTGTCTTTAGCTCGTGAGCGCTACTAATATAAAGTGTTAATGTTCTAAACAGTGTTTAAGCTTGGGTTATTTTGCGTACTTTGTCGGTTATTTAGATCTGCAGCGACAGCTATAAAACCTCAATCTGTGTGTTTATCTTTTATCGGTTTCTACATATCTCTGTTCAAATTACACTTCTTAACGAGGTTTTAGTATTGTTTTTACCCGTTTCGTTCGTATTTTGCACGAACAGTCATTTTTTTCATAAAAACGTAAAAAAACAGTTGATCTGAATTCGGATCTCCCTATAATGCGACCCCACTGAGACGGCAGGCGCGACGCGCAGCGGAGCAACGCTTAGCGAGGCAAGAGCAACTCAGGGTGTTAAGTAAAACTTAGTTTCGAAAAATTAAATTTTCTCAAAATTAAGTATTGACAAAAAAATAGGAAAGCGTAATATACGCAGCCCTAGCGAGTTAAAGTGAAACGCTTTAATCGCAACGTTCTTTAACAATATAAAGCAATCATCTGTGTGGGCACTCGTACAGATTGAGTTCTAACAGTCGAGCTACT